>JAOPYP010000080.1 GCA_025964635.1 Actinomycetes bacterium
GGCTGGGTCACCGAGCTCGATGTCGCCCGGAACGGCTTCGACCGGCACCAAACCTCGGTCCTGGTCATGCGGGACGCCTCCGGGGCGGTGCGGTGGCTGACGGGCGATGAGTGACCGCCGGCCGCTCGCCGGGCCGCCCGCCCTCCCGAGCTGGTGCGGCAGCGCGCCCGAGCCCCCGATCTCGCGTGCTGTCGCACCTTCCAAGGGCCGCCTTCAGCCTAGGTCGCCCCCCGCGTCGATGACGTGCGGCCGCCCCTCCTAAGTCTCTCCGGGTGGTACTGAGGACGGTTAGGCGGCGTCGACGCTTCCGGTGAAGTCGAGGATGGCCTTGGCTAGCTCGTCGGGGGCTTCCATGGCGGCGTAGTGGCCCACGCCGTCGAGGGAGACTGACCTAACTTCGCCCGGCGCGGCCTGGGCCATGGTGCCGGCCGTGAAGGGGCCTCCGCCTGCGCCGACCGCAAGTACCGGCATAGTCAGCCCGTGCGTCTCCGCGAGAGTCCTGATTTCGGGGCCCTCCTGCAGCATCGACCGGTAGAGGCCGATCGCTCCACGCCAGCCGCCGGGGCGGGAGTAGGTGCGGATGAACTCGTCGATGTCGGCGCCGGTGATCGCTCCTGGGGTCGCGCTCAGGGCCGGGAACGCGAATCCTCCCAGGAACTCGCGCTCGCGGCCGGCGAGCAGCATCTCGGGGATGCCGGGCGCAGCGAGAACGCCGATGTACCAGGTTCCCCCGTGGGTGACGTCGGCCAGCATCTCCAGCCCGAACCCGGGCAGGCCCATCTCGATGGCGGTGAAACTGAGCACGTCGTGAGGATGCGTCGTCGCGAGGCGGAAGACCGTCGCCCCGCTGATGTCCTGCCCAGTCAGGTGGACCGGCCCAACCCCGAGCTGCCCGATGAGACCGTGCAGGTCTTCGGCCGAGGTCGTGCTGTCATACTCGCCCGGCTCGTGGCCGGAGTCGCCGAAACCACGCAGGTCGACAGCGAACACGCGGTGGCTGGCCGCGAGCAGCGGGATGAGCTTCCGGAAGGCCCACCAGGTCTCGGGAAACCCGTGGACCAGCAGGACCGGAGATCCGCTGGTCCCGGCCGCCGCGTAGTGCAGCGTGGTTCCGTTGACCTCCGCGTGATGGTGCGTGATCCCCGGCAGTACAGGACCAGTTGCTGTGACGTTCATCTGTCTCCTCAGTTCGACAACCTTATTGTCCAAATACTAGTCAACTTGGTTGTCGTTGTCCAGCCGCTGTCATACTCTTCTCCCATGTCCCGCTCTGGCGCCGATCTCGCACTGCTCCTGCTCGGGGGCTTCCGCTCACTGGTGGACGCGGCGATAGCCGAGCTAGCCCTCCGCGGCTACGAGGACGTGCGTCCCGTCCATGACTTCGCCATGCGGGCCATCGCCTCCGGCGCCGACAACGCCTCCGAACTAGGCCGCCGCCTGTCCGTCTCCAAGCAAGCAGCGGCGAAAACCATCGCGGTGCTGCAGGAACGCGGATATGTGGCCCGCGAGGCAGACCCCCTCGACGCCCGCCGCAAACGCCTTCAGGTCACCGCGCTCGGCTTCGACGTGCTGCGAACCGGTGAAGCGATCTTCGACGAGTTGCGGGATCAATGGGAACTGCAGATCGGTCCCGGCCAGCTCGAGAGCCTTGAGACGCACCTGACAGCGCTGGTGGGCGATCCGCCCGCGCGCTTCGATACACCCGGCTGGATGACGCGAGACCTTGGCGAGTCGCTTTAGATGAGTTGGTCCTCATCCTGCTAGGCCTGGATCGCGCCCGGCTGGCCACGGGCATGCCCGCCAGCCCGGTGCTGCCGGCCCGCCAGCCATGAGTGAGCGCTCTGCCGGGGCCTGGCCGGTGCTCAGGCTGGACTGGCGCGGGTGGTCCAGGTGAGGCTGCCCGCCTCGGGCACTTCCCGGGCCAGCGTGGCCGCGACCTGGCGGCCCAGGTCGTCCGCGTCGCGGACGGGCAGGTCCGGGTCCACCCAGCCCTCGATCTCGACGCGGAGGGTCCGGCCGGTCCACCGGGCGCGGGCGTGCGCGTGCATGACCCCCGGGACCGAGCCGGCGGCGGCTTCGGCGCCGGTGATCACCGCAGGGTCGATGCCATCGGCCAGGCGATGCACCACGTCGCCGGTGACCTCGTAGCCGACGTGGCAGATGAACGCGGTGACCGCCAGCCCGGCGACCGGGTCGCCCCAGGGCTGGCCCAGGGCCACCGCGATCAGCCCGGCCAGCGCGCCCGCTGAGGACAGGGCATCGAGCCAGGAGTGCCGGGCGTCCGCGATCAGCGTGGCCGAGTTGATCCGCCGGCCGACGACAAGCTTGTACCGGGCCACGATCTGGTTGCCGAGAATGCCGATCACGGCGCCCGCGATACCCGCACCCACGTGCGAGGTGTGCCCGTGCTCGACGAGCTTGCGGATGCTCTCGTACCCGGCGAAGGCGGCGCTGGCCCAGATGACCACCGCGATGCCGATGCCGGCCAGGTCCTCGGCCCGTTCCAGGCCGTAGGGATAGCGCTCGGTGGGAGGCCGCCGGGACAGCCGGAAGCCGAGGAACACCACGGCGCTGGTCGACACGTCCGACAGGTTGTGGATCGCATCACCGAGCAGCCCCACCGATCCGGTCAGGATCGCCAGCACCAACTCGATCAGGCCGGTAGCCGCCAGCCCCAGGGCGCTGACCGCGATCGCGCGGTTGGCCTGCCGCCGGTCCGCGGTGTCGTCGCGCGCGCCTGGCAGGGGAAACGACGCCGCCGGATCGCGGAGGCCGGATGTCTTGTGCATCCCGTCAGGATCCCCACCGCCCGTCGTCCGGGCAAATCCGGCCTGG
>JAOPYP010000085.1 GCA_025964635.1 Actinomycetes bacterium
TCGTTGCGGCTCGGAAAGGCCCGGCTGCGCCTGCAGAGCTGAGGCAGCCGGCAGATTCTGTGCACTCTGCGGCGGTGTCCCAGGGTTCTGCGCGCTGGGCGCGTGGGACGGCCCGCCGCGGGCAGCCTCCATGGACTGGCGCTCGATCGGCCCGGACGGCTCGCGGCGCGGCAGCGGTGGCGGCGCGCTGCCCGGGCCCTGCTGGGTACCGGGCAGCTGCGTACTCGGGAACTGGGCGCTGGCGGGCTGGGCGCCCGGCTGCGCGGCGCGCTGGTACTCGGCCACCACGGGCGCGGTGTAGATCGCGGGCGGGGCCGGGTGCGACCCGGCCGACAGGGCCTGCTGGCCGAGCGGGCCGACCACCGGGCCGTGCCCGTTGGTAAGCGCGCGGGCCGCGGACACGGCCAGCTGGTAGGTCTCCTCGCTGCCCAGCGACTCGGTCCCGGCCACGAGCTGGGTAAAGGGCCGCAGATGCCCCTCGCCAATCTCGATGATGTCGTCGCATTCCTGGCGGAGGCTGCGGGAAATGGTCCAGTTTCCGCCCACCGTGATATGCACGATCGTCACCCGGATGCCCAGGTCCTGCACATCGGCGACGACCTGCGCCAGGTCTTCCTCCGCGCTGACCACGAGGGCGTCGCTGATCGCGTTGTTGCGGGCCAGGGTGGTCAGGTCGCGGCGGATCTCGCCCTCCACGCCCTCACGCCGGCCCGGCCGGGTCCGGCCCAGGCGCAGCTTCAGCCCGGGAAGATCAGCCAGTGAGTCGTGCTCGGAAGTCCTGCGGCCCTCGACCGTGGCCTCATACCAGTAGCAGCGGAGTAGCGGGCGGCCGGTTCGCTCCCGGGCGATGCTGCCCATGAACTGCAGCAGGCCTGCATAATCCCAGGAAACGGACTCTCGGTGCCGGGTTCCGTGGACGGCCATCGCGCCATCCGCCAGCACGTAGCCCGCGTCCACGAACAGCGCGCACCGATCCACGCGACACCGTCCTTTCCTCGACGCGAGACGTTACCAGCGCCCAGCCGACCTTGTGATGGATCGCGCGCAGGTCGCGGGATACCCACGACCTGAGACGTCCGCTCTCGGCAAAAGCGTCCCCGGCAATTGCACCTGGCGCGGCAGAATAATCCGCCATGCGACTTCTTGTTCTCGGGGGTACCCGGTTCCTGGGGCGTGCCATCGTGGACGAAGCGATCCGGCGTGGCTACGACGTCACGACCTTCTCACGGGGGCTGAGCGGCGAACCCCGGCCGGGTGCCGAGGCGCTGCACGGAGACCGTACCAACTCCGCGGACCTGCTCAGGCTGGCTGAACGAGATTTTGACCTCGTCATCGACACCTCGGTGATCGCACCCCGGCACGTGGCCGCGTCCGCCCGGTTGCTGGCCCCGCGAATCCGCCACTACACCTACGTCTCCACGCTCTCGGTCTACGACGGCTTCGGTGAGGTGCCAGTCAGCGAGGAGTCCCCGGTGCTCGACGGCCCGCCCGACGCGGACGGCTCAGTGGAGGAACTCGGGTACGGCGAGCTCAAGGCGGGCAGCGAGCAGGCCGTGGCGCAGGAACTGCCGGGCCGGCACCTGATCGCCCGGCCCGGGTTCATCCTCGGCCCGCACGAGAACATCGGGCGGCTGCCCTGGTGGCTGACCAGGATCGCGCGCGGCGGGACCGTCCTCGCCCCCGGCGATCCCGGCCAGCAGATCCGGGCGACCGACGCCCGGGACCTGGCCGCCTGGCTGGTGGACAACACCCGGCGCGGCATCCCGGGCGTGGTCAACGTGCCCGGGGCCGAGGGGACCACGCTGGGTGAGCTGCTGACGGACTGCGGCGACGTCACCGGGCCTGGGCCGGACGGGCCGCTGCAGCTGCGCTGGGTGCCGGACCAGGTGCTGCTGGCGGCCGGGGTGGAGCCGTGGTCGGAGCTACCCCTGTGGGCGCCGGGCATACCAGAGCTCGCGGCCGTGTGGGACGTCACCGGGGACCGGGCGCTGCGCACCGGCCTCCGCTACCGGCCGCTCAGCGACACGGTCCGCGACACCTGGACCTGGCTGCGCCGGGACGCGGCCGCCCGAGGTGGGCCGGGCACGTTCGAGCGGCGGCCGGGGATCGGCCTGGACCCGGACAAGGAGCAGGAGATCCTGGCCAGCCTGGACCCACAGGCGGATGGATAGGCTCGCGATCGTGAGCGATCGCGATGACCTGCTTCAGATGATCAAGGACATGGCCGTGGTGCACGGCGACTTCGTCCTGTCCTCCGGCCAGCGGGCGACCTGGTACATCGACCTGCGCCGGATCCTGCTCAGCGGGCGGGCGGCACCGCTGGCCGGCCGGGTGATGCTCGACCTCACCGCGGGCCTCGGCTACGACGCGGTCGGCGGGCTCACGCTCGGCGCCGATCCGGTGGCCACCGCGATGATGCACGCGGCCAGCGCGGCTGGTCAGCCGCTGGACGCGTTCGTGGTGCGCAAGGAGGGCAAGGCGCACGGCCTGCAACGGCGTATCGAGGGCCCGGACGTCGCGGGCCGCCGGGTGCTGGCCGTGGAGGACACCTCTACTACCGGGGCGTCGGTGCTGACCGCGGTGGATGCGCTGCGCGAGGCCGGGGCCGAGATCGTGGGCGTAGCCGTGATCGTGGAACGCGGCGCGCGGGAGCCGGTGACCGCGCGGGGCCTGCCCTACCTGGCCGCCTACGACATGGGTGACCTGGGCCTGGGCTGATCGAGCTCTGTGCCGGCCCGCATCGGGCGAGGTTGCGGGGCGTTAACCAGCGCATTTGACCGCACAGTGCGGCACGCTAGGCGGGGTTTTCGTGGCCGGGCCCCGTCGGCTGTCCGCGGACGGCCCGCGTCCCCGATACTGGACCCAAGCAATGAGACAGGGAGCCGATCGTCATGCCAATCGCCACCCCAGAGGTCTACGCGCAGATGCTCGACCGCGCCAAGGAGCGTGGTTATGCCTATCCCGCCATCAACGTGACCTCGAGCCAGACCCTGAACGCGGCCCTCCGCGGCTTCGCGGACGCGGAAAGCGACGGCATCCTCCAGGTGTCCACCGGCGGCGCCGAGTACCTGTCCGGCGCGGTCAAGGACATGGTGACCGGCTCGGCCGCGCTCGCCAGCTTCGCCCGGTCGGTCGCGGACAAGTACCCGGTGCAGATCGCCCTGCACACTGACCACTGCCCCAAGGACAAACTGGACGGGTTCATGCGCCCGCTGGTCAGGATCTCCCAGGAGCGGGTGGCCCGTGGCGAGGAGCCGCTGTTCAACTCGCACATGTGGGACGGGTCCGCGGTCCCCCTGGACGAGAACATCGCCATCGCCGCGGAGCTGCTCGACGAGTGCGCCAAGGCCCGCACGATCATGGAGATGGAGATCGGCGTGGTCGGCGGCGAGGAAGACGGCGTCACCGGCGAGATGAACGAGAAGCTGTACAGCACGCCGGAAGACGCCATGGCCGTGGCCGAGGCGCTCGGGCTCGGCGAGCGGGGCCGCTACCTGCTCGCGGCCACGTTCGGCAACGTGCACGGGGTGTACAAGCCGGGGCACGTCACCCTGCGCCCGTCGATCCTGAAGGAGATCCAGGACGCGGTGGGCGCGAAGTACGGCCAGGAGAAGCCGTTCAACCTGGTGTTCCACGGCGGCTCCGGCTCCGCGCTGGAAGAGATCCGAGAGGCGATCTCTTATGGCGTGGTCAAGATGAACGTGGACACCGACACCCAGTACGCGTTCACCAGGCCGGTCGCGGACCACATGTTCCGCAACTACGACGGTGTGCTGAAGGTCGACGGCGACGTGGGCAACAAGAAGATGTACGACCCGCGGGCCTGGGGCAAGGCCGGCGAGGCGGGCATGGCCACGCGGGTGGTGCGGGCCTGCGAGGACCTGATGTCCGCGGGCACCAGGCTCAGCTGACCAGCCAGGCGGCGCGGAGGCTGGCTGATGGAGACACCCGCCAGCCTGGGTTACGCCAGCCGGGTCGCGGTCCTGTCCGACATTCACGGGGTGCTGCCCGCGCTGGAGAGCGTGCTCTCCGAGCCCGACGTGGCCGGCGCCGATCGTGTCGTGCTCACCGGTGATCTCGCCGCCGGGCCGCAACCACGCGAGACCCTCGACATGCTGGCCTCGCTCGGGGAACGGGCAGTGTGGATCCGCGGGAACGCCGATCGCGAGCTAGTGCAGCTCGCACACGGTGAGGTGGGCACGGTCCCGGACCCGATCGCGCCCTGGGCCGCCGCCCAGCTTCGCGCGGACCAGATCGAGCTGCTGGCCGGGCTCCCCCTGACGGCGGCCCTCGAGGTGGCTGGCCTGGGTGCGGTGCTCTTCTGCCACGCCACCCCGCGGGACGACGAAGAGGTGGTTCTCGCCGATTCACGGCTGGAGCGATGGGCCGATGTGCTCGGCTCGGTCGCCCCGGAGGTCACCGCGGTGGTGTGCGGGCACACCCACATGCCGTTCTGCCGGCTGGCCCACGGGCGGCTGGTGGTCAACCCGGGCAGCGTCGGGATGCCGTACGGCCGGCCCGGCGCACACTGGGCACTGCTCGGGCCCGGGGTGCAACTGCGGCGGACCGTGTTCGACACCGGGGCGGCCTGCGCACGCGTCGCCGCGGAATCGTCGTACCCCGACGCCGCGGAATGGGCCGACTTCTACCTGAACGCCCGGGCCACCGATGCGGAAGCGCTCGCCGTCATGGCCCCCCGCGATGGCCGGGCCGGCTCGGACGGTCCGGTCGGCTGAGCCGGGTCACCTGGGCTGGGCCGGTCGCCTGGGCTTGAGCCGGGTCACCTGGGCTGAGCCGGTCGCCCCGGCTGAACGCCTGCTGGATCGAGTCCACGACCTGGGCTGGTACCCGGGTGATCTCGGGCCAGGTGAAGTGCACGACCTCGTAACCTGCGGCGCGCAGCCGGGCGTCGCGGTCCAGTTGCGCGCGGGCCCGGGCCGGCGTCTCGTACTTGAACGCCCCGTCGGCCTCGCCGATCGTGCGGTACCGCCGCCAGAGGAAATCCACCCGGGCGATGACCTCATCGTCATCGCCCACCCAGACCTGGAGGTCAGGCGGCGGCAGGCCGAACTGGTGGAAAGCGGCCCGGCTGAGCGACTCCAGCACCGGCTCCGGACGGGAATCGCTGAACGCGGTCACGTCGCGGGCCCGCTGCAGGCCCCGCCACCGTGGGCAGTCCGCGATGACCGCCCCGAGCTCGTCCTTCGACGTCAGTCCCGCGTGCAGGGCCGAGTCGGCCACGGCCACCCCCTGGGCGAAGGGCAGCATGCGGGCCAAGTCGATGACGGTCCTGGGCACCGAGGTCAGCGGCACGCCGCGGTAGCTGACCACATGATCCGCAGGCAGGGCGGCGACGTGCCCCAGCGCGCCGAGGCGGTTGGCGTGGCCGCCCCCACCACCAGGGGCCCGCGTAATTTCAGTCGCCGGCTCCGAACCGCGGCCCACCAGGCCGAGCCCGTACACCCGTGCCGCGGACCGGTGGCTTCCCGCCGACCGGGATCCGGTGACCGCGAG
>JAOPYP010000155.1 GCA_025964635.1 Actinomycetes bacterium
GGTCCCGGCCGCGGCCCGGGCGCCGGCGGTGTGGGGCGGCCTGCCCGGGTCGCCGGCGGCGGTGAGGGAGCGGGGGTGACGGTCTTCGTTGCGGAGAAGGAACGTCAGCTGACGGACACGCTGACGCTCGGGTAGCCGCTCGCCCCGTTGGGTTCGGGGGGCTGCTGCACCGGGGTCTGCGTATAGCCCGTTGCGTCGGTGGCCCGCGCCTCGATGAGATGGGTGCCGCGCGCCGCGTCCCAGTCCCAGACCCACTGGCGCCAGGTGTCGATCCCGGGCACCGCGGCCAGCCGGGCCTGCTGCCACGGCCCGTGGTCCACCCGCACGTGTACCGCGTCGATCCCCTTGTGCTGGGCCCAGGCCACCCCGGCCACCTGCGTCCGGCCCGCGGACACCGGCCCGCCCGGCACGTCGATGCGCGACTCCGTCTTGATCGGCCCCTGCTGCGACCAGCCCCGCTGCGCCCAGTAGGCGAGCTCGCCGCGGAAGGTGGTCACCTTGATGTCGGTGACCCATTTGGTGGCGGACACGTAGCCGTACAGGCCGGGGGTCACCATCCGCGCCGGGAAGCCGTGCGCGACCGGCAGCGGCGCACCGTTCATGGCCACCGCGAGCAGAGCGTCCCGGCCGTCCAGGACCGTGGCCAGCGGCGTGCCAGAGGTGAAGCCGTCGACCGAGGTGCACAGCAGCTGCTCGGCGCCGGCCCGGGGCCGCGCTTCCCGCAGCAGGCTGGCCAGGCTGGCGCCGAGCCACTTGGCGTTCCCGATGTAGGGGCCGGCGACCGGGTTCGAGACGCAGCACAAGGTGATGTAGTCCTCGATCAGCGGGCGCTTCAGCAGCTCGTGGAAGTTGATGGTGATCTCGCGTTCCACCATCCCGTGGATGCGCAGCTGCCAGGACTGCGGCGCGACCTGGGGGACGAGCAGCGCGGTGTCCACCCGGTAGAAGGAGGAGTTCGGGGTCATGAACGAGCTGAGGCCTTTGATCCCGAGATCCACGCCGCTGGGCAGCGGCGGCACCGGGTGCGCGGCCTTCGGGAACCGGATGTTGGCCAGGGCGGTGGACACGCTGGAGCGCTCTGAGAGGGTCCGCCCGCCCAGGGTGCCGACGCCGCCGGCGGCGAGAGCCACCACGCCGGCGGTCAGGAAGCTGCGGCGGCCAGGCTGCCAGGGCGCCGGGCGCTGGTCGTCCGTCGTCGGCGGGCCGCTACGGGCCCGGGAGACGGGCCGCGGCTGCTCGGCTGCCTGCCCGGCAGTGGGCGGGGCGGGGTCCGGGGAGCCGGCCAGGGCGGGGTCGGTGGGCACGGTGAAGTCAGGTGGCGGGGTGGCGCCCCGGGTCCGTGCCGTCCGCGGTGCAGCCACCTGGCCCGTGCCGGGGGGGACGGCCCCCCGCCGGGCCTGGCCCCCGGCCGCGCGGACCAGCAGCCGTAGTGCGTAGGCCCCCACCAGCGCGCCGATCAGGGTGGGCAGCACGTCCACCAGTGCCGCGTTCGGCCGGGTCAGCGCCGCGGCCAGGCCGATGACCGCGAAGATGGCGAGCCCGATGTAGCCGTTGCGCAGGTTACGCATCGCGGCGATGCCGATGGCCGCGGAGAACACTGCGAGGACGACCAGGATGCCGATGATCAGCGCGGTCTTGTCGTGCGAGCCGAACGCCGAGATGGCAAAATTCTTGACGGCGGGCGGGGTGTTGTCGATGGCGGCGCTGCCGACGGCCGCGACCGGCGACCCCTGTGGCCGGCCGATCCCGGCGACCAGCTGGCTCACCCCGAGCGCGACCCAGGCCATCAGCAGGCCCACGATTACCCCACGCCACGCCGCGGGCGAGCCAGAATGATCTCTCACAAGGTCTATTCGTAGCCGACGGCGATGCGGATTGCCGCAGATTGCCCCGGACGGCCAAGCCACCGGGGTTCCGGCAACGAATAAAGGACATGCGGATGACCGACAGCCAGCCCTGGCCCCCGGGCGGGACCCAGGGCGCTGGTGGGCCGGGGGCGGGGGAGCCGGGCCCCCGGGGGGAGGCCGGCGGCCGTGATCGCGGCGATCTGGGCGCGCTGCTCGGCCAGGTGGCCCGCGGCGACGAGGCCGCGTTCGGGGTGGTCTACGGGCAGGTCGCGGGGCACGTGTTCGGCGTCGCGCGCAGCGTGCTGCGTGACCCGGCCCAGGCCGAGGAGGTGGCCCAGGAAGTCCTGCTGGAAGTATGGCGCGACGCGGCGCGGTTCGATGCCGGCCGGGGCACCCCGATGGCCTGGGTGATGACCCTGGCCCACCGGCGGTCCGTGGACCGGGTGCGGTCCGAGCAGGCCTCGGCGGACCGTGAGCAGCGCGCGGCCCGGGCTGACGTCCCCTACGACGTGGTGGCCGAGACGGTGGCCGCGCGGCTCGACGCTGAGCGGGTCCGCCGCTGCCTGGGCTCGCTCACCGAACTGCAGCAGGAGTCGATCACCCTCGCGTACTACCGGGGCTGCACCTACCGGGAAGTGGCCGGTCTGCTGAGCGTGCCGGTGGGGACGGTCAAGACCCGGATGCGCGACGGCCTGATCCGGCTCCGCGACTGCCTGGGGGTGGAGTAGATGGTGAGCAGGTTCGGGTTCCGCCGCACCGACCCCCACACGCTGGCGGGCCCTTACGCCCTCGACGCCCTCGGCGACGCCGACCGGGCACGTTTCGAGCGGCACCTCGGCGGCTGCCCCTCCTGCGCCCAGGAAGCCCGGGGACTGCGGGAGGCCACCTCCCAGCTGGCGGACACGCTGGTCAGCCAGCCGCCCGACGGGATGCGCGAACGGGTGATGGCCACCGCGGCACGGACCCGGCAGAACCCGCCCGCGATCCTGCCGGCCCGGGCCGGGTGGCGGGGCCGGGCCGCCGGGCGGGGCCCGCGGTGGGGGATCGCGGTCGCCTGCGGGGTGCTGGCCCTCGCGCTGGTGTTCGGCGGCTTCGCGTGGCGCACCGAGCAGCAGCTCAACCAGATGCGGGCCCGCAGCCGGGCCATCGCCACGGTGCTGAACGCGCCCGACGCCAGCATGATGACGGTGACGGCGAATACCCGCGGGACCGCCACCATCGTCATGTCGCACCGGGCCGGGGCGCTCGTCTTCACCGCTGCCCGGCTGCCCGCGCTGCCCTCCTCGCAGCGTTACGAGCTGTGGCTGATGGACCACACCGGGGCGCATGCGGCGGGCATGCTGCCCGAGCCGCGCGCCGGGATGACGGCCCCGGTCATCGTGTCCGGGCTGCGGTCGGGCGACAAGTTCGCGGTGTCGGCCGAACCCGGCGCCGGGAGCAGCCACCCCACGTCACGGATGATCCTGAAAGTCGCCCTGCCCTCGTGATCGCTCCCGCCGCCGGGACTGCGGCGGGCCGTTTCCGCTGGGGTCAGCGGCAGGCTAACGTGGGGACCCGTGAAAGCATCTCCCGAGGCGCAGCAGCGGCTGCTTGAGTTGGCCGATCTCGACGCCGAGCTGAACCGCCTGGATCACCGGCGGCGCACGCTCCCCGAGATCGAGGAAGCCGATCGGATCGAGGCCCGGGATCGCGAGCTGCACGACGAGATCGTCGCCCGGGAAGCCGAGGAGAAGGATCTCGGCCGCGAGCAGAGTAAGGCCGAGGCGGACGTCGATCAGGTCCGGACCAGGGTGGACCGGGATCGCAAGCGGCTCGACGGCGGCCAGGTCTCCTCGGCCCGCGAGCTGGAAAACCTCCAGTCGGAGATCGCCTCGCTGGTCCGCAGGCAGTCGGACCTCGAAGAAATCGTGCTGGACGTGATGGAGCGCCGCGAGACCGCGCAGAGCCGCCGGGATTCCCTTGCCGGCGAGCGGTCCGGGCTGGCCGGCGAGCTCCAGGACGTCGTCGCCCGGCGGGACGCCGCCCTGGCCGAGATCGCCGAGGAGGCGGGCAAGGCGCGCGGCGAGCGGGCGGAGGTCGTCGCCAAGGAGCCCGCCGACCTGATGGCGCTGTACGAGAAGTTGCGGGAACAGCACGGGGTGGGCGCGGCCGCCCTGCGCGGCGGCCGGTGCCAGGGTTGTCATCTCTCGCTGAACACCGTCGACCTGAACCGGATCCGGGCCGCGGACCCCGACGAGGTGCTCCGCTGCGAGGAGTGCCGGCGGATCCTGGTCCGGACCCCCGAGTCCGGATTGTGACGGGAAGCCCCCGTGGTCGGCACGCAGGTGGCAGGTAAGAAGGGTCGGCACGCAGGTGGCAGGTAAGAAGCTGGTCGTCGAGGCGGACGGCGGCTCACGCGGTAATCCCGGGCCCGCCGGGTACGGGGCCGTCGTCCGGGACGCCGGTTCGGGGGCGGTGCTCGCCGAGCGCTTCGAGAGCCTGGGCACCACGACGAACAACGTTGCCGAGTACTCCGGGCTCATCGCCGGGCTGGAGACCGCCGCGGACCTGGCTCCCGGCGCTGATGTCCACGTCAAGATGGACTCCAAGCTCGTGGTGGAGCAGATGTCCGGGCGGTGGCAGATCAAGC
>JAOPYP010000635.1 GCA_025964635.1 Actinomycetes bacterium
GCCCACCGGGCGGGCCGGGCCCACCGGGCCCCGACACTCCGCAGCCCCCCGCTTCCGGCCGGGGCCCGCGCCGCCGCCCTCGCGCGAACCCCATGCTCCGCCCTCCGCGCCCCGGCGGGGTCCGCAACCCGGTCTGGCACGCGCTGGTGACCAGGGCTGAGCACGTCGAGCGCGAGGCCGAGGGCAGCGTGCACGACCTGCCCGCCTGGCGGCGCAGGACCCGGGGGGAGCACCGCTGGCCGGTCACGATCAGCGTGATCGTCGCCATCGTCCTGCAGTTGCGGCTGCCCGGCCAGCTTTCCATGCACCCGCTGCCGACCTGGCTGCTGCCCGCCCTCGAGGGTGGCGTGCTGGTCGCCCTGGCCATCGCCAACCCGGTGCGCATCGAGCGGCGGGGCGTGTTCGTGCGCTGGGTCAGCATCGTGCTGATCCTGCTGATCTCCGGGGCCAACGCAGCCTCAGCCGTGCTGCTCATCCGGGAGATCATTACGGGGAACGCGGGCGGCACCGCAGGTCCGCTGCTCGCTTCGGGTGCGGCCATCTGGGCCACCAACGTGATCGCGTTCGCCCTCTGGTACTGGGAGTTCGACCGCGGCGGCCCGGTGCACCGGGCCCACGGCACCTTCCAGTACCTGGACTTCCTGTTTCCGCAGATGACCATCGAGCACATGACCCCGCCGGACTGGGAGCCGCGGTTCGTGGACTACCTGTACCTGTCGTTCACCAACGCGACCGCGTTCAGCCCGACCGACGTGATGCCGCTGGCCCGCTGGGCCAAGCTGACCATGCTGGTCCAGTCGGCGGTCTCCCTCTCGCTGGGCGTGCTGGTCATCGCCCGCGCGGTGAACATCCTGCCGCCCTGACCCCCGACGGCCTGACCCCCGGCGGCCTCACCCCGCTGGCCTGACCCCGGCGCTGGGCCTGACCCCCGCACTCATCTGCGCCCATGGCCATCCGGGTTACTAACGGGTATTATGGTCCTTGTTACTCGCCGGTAGCAGTCCTGGGTGCACCACACGTTGTCAGAACTGCTCTTCAGAATGGGGGCGGCCATGGGTCACTACAAGAGCAACCTTCGCGACATCGAGTTCAACCTGTTCGAGGTGCTGCGCCGCCAGGACCTCCTCGGCCAGGAGCCCTACCCAGAGGTCGACGAGGAGACCGCCCGCGGCATCCTCGACGAGGTGAACCGGCTGGCCACCGGCCCGATCGCCGAGTCCTTCGCGGACGCCGACCGGAACCCGCCGGTGTTCGACCCGGACACCGCGTCGGTGCGGATGCCGGAGGGCTTCAAGAAGTCCTTCGCCGCGTTCATGGACGCCGAGTGGTTCCGTCTCGACCTGCCCGCCGAGCTGGGCGGGATCGCCGCACCGCGCACCCTGGCCTGGTCGGTGGCCGAGCTCATCCTGGGCGCCAACCCGGCGGTCTGGATGTACTCCGGCGGCCCCGACTTCGCCCAGGTGCTGTGGGCCATCGGCACCCCGGATCAGCAGCGGTTCGCGCAGCAGGCCATCGACCGCAAGTGGGGCAGCACCATGGTGCTGACCGAGCCGGAAGCTGGTTCGGACGTGGGGGCCGGCCGGACCAGGGCGATCGAGCAGCCTGACGGCACCTGGCACATCGAGGGCGTCAAGCGGTTCATCACCAGCGCCGAGCACGACATGGCCGAGAACATCTTCCACCTGGTGCTGGCCCGCCCCGAAGGCGCCGGGCCCGGTACCAAGGGCCTGTCCATGTTCCTGGTCCCCAAGTACCTGGTCGGCCCGGACGGGGAACTGGGCGAGCGTAACGGCGCCCGGGTCACCGGGGTCGAGCACAAGATGGGCCTGAAGGCCTCCACCACCTGCGAGCTCACCTTCGGCGGTGACCGCCCGGCGGTCGGCAGCCTGATCGGCGGGGTGCACGACGGCATCCGGCAGATGTTCCTGATCATCGAGCACGCCCGGATGATGGTCGGCACCAAGGCCATCGCCACGCTGTCCACCGGCTACCTGAACGCGCTGGAGTACGCGAGGGAGCGGGTCCAGGGCGCGGACATGACCCAGATGGCCGACAAGACCGCGCCGCGGGTCACGATCATCCACCACCCCGACGTCCGCCGGATGCTGATGATGCAGAAGGCGTACGCCGAGGGCATGCGGGCGCTGGTGCTGTACACCGCGTCCTGGCAGGACGCGGTGCAGATCGCCAAGGCCGAGGGCCGGACCGAGCCGGGCACCACGGGTGACCTGGCGGCCCGCGTCAACGACCTGCTGCTGCCGGTGGTCAAGGGCGTCGGCTCGGAGCGGGCCTACGAGCTGCTCACGCTGTCCCTGCAGACCTACGGCGGCTCGGGGTTCATCCAGGACTTCCCGGTCGAGCAGTACATCCGGGACGCCAAGATCGACAGCCTGTACGAGGGCACCACTGCGATTCAGGGCATGGACCTGTTCTTCCGCAAGACCCTGCGCGACCAGGGCGTCGCCCTGGGCGCCGTGCTCAGCGAGATCAGGGAGTTCGCGGGCGGCGACGCCGGCAACGGGCGGCTCAAGACCGAGCGCGCCGCGCTGACCGCCGCGGTGGCTGACGTCGAGGCCATCGTCGGAGCCATGTCCGGGTACGCGCTCTCCTCGCTGGAGCAGCCGGCCGAGGTCTACAAGGCCGGGCTGAACAGCACCCGGCTGCTGATGGCCCTGGGCGACCTGCTCATCGGCTGGCTCCTCGCCCGGCAGGCCGAGGTCGCGATCCGCGCCCTGGACGACGGGGCCGGCCGTGACGAGGCCTTCTACCAGGGCAAGCTGGCCACCGCGCGGTTCTTCGCCGAGACCGTGCTGCCCCGGCTGGCCGTGGAGCGGCAGATCGCCGAGACCACCACGCTCGACCTGATGGACCTGCCCGAAGAGGCCTTCTGACTCTGCTGGCCCGGGCCGGCGCGGCCGTTACAGCTCGTACTGCACGGCCGCCCGGCTGGCCACGATCGGCTGCACGTACTTCTCGATGAGCTCCCGGTGGACCGGGTGGTCCCGGTAGACGAGGTAGTCGTCCACGCTGGCGAAGTCCGCGACGATCGCGAACTGGTAGTTGCCCGGGTTCAGCCCGGCGTCCGGGCCCACGTGGTAATCCCTGATCTCCCCGATGGCGCCGGGCAGCGTGCGCAGCTGGCGGCCCAGTTCCTGCTGCTGCTCCTGCGTGGTCTGCGGTGTGAACATGAGCAGCGAAACGTGCCGGAACATCGGTGATCCTTTCTGCTGATGAGGTCAGCGCTCTGCTCTTCAGCCCCAGGCCAGCATGACCGCCGGGTCGTGGAGCATGGCCCCGATGTCGCGGAGCACGGCCGAGCCCAGGTCGCCGTCCACGATGCGGTGGTCGAACGACAGCGACAGGGTCGTCACCTTGCGCACCGCCAGCTGGCCGTCCACCACCCAGGGCGCGTCCTTGATCTGCCCGAAGGCCAGGATGGCCGCTTCTGGCGGGGTGATGATCGGGGTCCCCGCATCCACCCCGAACACGCCAACGTTGGTGATCGTGATCGTGCCGCCGGACAGGTCGGCCGGTGACGCGCGGCCGGCCCGCGCCGTGTCGGCCAGGTCCGCCAGCGCCCGGGCCAGCGCGGGCAGGCCCAGCGCGTCCGCGCCCTTGACGGTCGGCACGATCAGCCCGCGCTCGGTCGCGGCGGCGATGCCCAGGTTCACGTAGTGCTTGACCACGATCTCCTGCGCGTCCTCGTCCCAGGTGGAGTTGATCATCGGATGGCGCGCCACCGCGATCATCAGCGCCCGGGCCACCAGCAGCAACGGCGACACCCGGACCCCGGCGAAATCGGGCAGCTCGCGGAGCCGCCGCACCGCCTCGACCGTGGCCTGGACGTCGACCTGCAGGAACTCGGTGACGTGCGGGGCCCGCCGCGCGCTCTCGGCCACCGCGGCCGCAGTGTGCTTGCGGACGCCGCGGATGGGGATGCGCTCCTCGGTGAGACCGGACGGTGCCTGCGCGACCTGCGCGGCCGGCGTCTGGGCGGCGTGCTGCACGTCGTCCCGGGTGATGGAGCCGCCCGGCCCGGTGCCGGCCAGCCCGCCCAGGTCCACGCCCAGCTCCCGGGCGAGCTTGCGCACCGGCGGCTTCGCCAGCACGCTCGGGTGGCCGCCCGCCGAACCGTTGGCCCGGGGCGGCGCAACCCCAGGATCCGCAACGGAACTGATCCCGGCCGGTGCCTTGCGCGGCCGCCGGGTGGTCGCGCCGGCCTTGACCCCGTAGCCGACCAGGACCGCCTGCCGCTCCGCGGGCGGGGGCACCGGCGGCACCAGGTCCTCGGAGGAGGGACGCGGGCCTTCAGCCGCGATGGCCGCGGGATCGGTGTGGTCCCGGCCGCCACCGCCGTGACCGGCCGCCGCCGGGCCACCCGGTTCCGGGGCGGCGCCGGGCACGTCCACGGCGATGATCGGCGTGCCCACGTCCACGGTCTGGCCCTCGGGCACCAGCAGCGCGGCCACCACGCCCGCGTACGGGCTGGGCAGCTCGACCACGGCCTTGGCCGTCTCGATGTCCACGATGATCTGGTTGATGGTCACCGTGTCGCCCGGCTTCACCCGCCAGGTGACGATGTCCGCCTCGGTCAGGCCCTCGCCCACGTCGGGGAGCCGGAATTCGCGGCGCTGTGTGGTCACAGGCTCGGTCATCAGCAAACCCCGTTCAGACGGCGAAGGTGCGGTCGACGGCGTCCAGCACCCGGTCCAGGTCGGGCAGGTAGTGATCCTCCAGCCGCGACGGCGGGTACGGGGTGGAGAAGCCGCCCACCCGCAGCACCGGCGATTCCAGCTGGTAGAAGCACTCCTCGGTGATCCGGGCCGCGATCTCCGCGCCCAGCCCGCCGGTGACCGCGGCCTCGTGGGCCACCACGCACCGGCCGGTGCGCCGCACCGACCCGTTGATGGTCTCCATGTCCAGCGGGGACAGCGAGCGCAGGTCGATGACCTCCACCGAGCGTCCTTCGGCCCGGGCCGCGACGGCCGACTCCACGCAGGTCCGGACCATCGGCCCGTAACACAGCAGGGTCACGTCGGTGCCGTCCAGCACGATCCTGGCCCGGTCCAGCGGTAGCGCGGCGCCCAGGTTGGCGGCCGGGTCCACCTCGGCCTTGTCCCAGTAGCGGCGCTTCGGCTCGAAGAAGATGACCGGGTCGTCGCAGCGGATCGACTGCTGGATCATGGCGTAGGCGTCGGTGGAGTTGGCGCAGGCCACCACGCGCAGCCCCGCGGTGTGCGCGAACAGCGCCTCCGGGGACTCGCTGTGGTGCTCGACCGCGCCGATCCCGCCGCCGCACGGGATCCGGATCGTGACCGGCATGGTCACCTGGCCCAGCGAGCGCAGCCGCATCTTGGCCAGCTGGCTGACGATCTGGTCGAAGGCCGGGAACACGAACCCGTCGAACTGGATCTCGCAGACCGGCCGGTAGCCGCGCAGCGCCAGCCCGATCGCGGTCCCGATGATGCCCGACTCGGCCAGTGGGGTGTCGACCACCCGGTCCTCGCCGAAGTCCTTCTGCAGCCCGTCGGTGACCCGGAACACGCCACCCAGCTTGCCCACGTCCTCGCCCATCACGAGCACGCGCGGGTCGTCCTCGAGCGCCTTGCGCAGGCCCGCGTTGAGGGCCTTGGACAGCGTCAGGACCGTCATCGCGCCTCCTCCCCGGTGAACGAGTCAAGGTAGGCCGCGTACTGCTCGCGCTCCGCGTCCAGCAGCGCGTTCGGCCCGGCGTAGACGTTCTCGAAGATGGCCAGCGGCTGCGGGTCCGGCATCTCCAGGCAGGCCTGGCGGACCCGGCCGCCCAGGTCGTCCGCCTCGGCGTCCACGCCCTCCAGGAACGCGGCATCGGCGGCGCCGGTGCGCACCAGGTACGCCTTGACCCGCTCGATCGGGTCCTTCAGCTTCCACGCCTGCAGCTCGCTGGCCAGCCGGTAGCGGGTCGGGTCGTCGGTGGTGGTGTGGGCGCCCATCCGGTAGGTGAACGCCTCGATGAGCGTGGGGCCCTGGCCCTCCCGGGCCGCCTGCATGGCCTTCCTGGTCACCGCCAGGCAGGCGAGCACGTCGTTGCCGTCCACCCGCAGGCCGGGGAACCCGAACCCGCTGGCCCGCTTGTAGAGCGGGATGCGGCTCTGCCGCTCCAGCGGCTCGGAGATGGCCCACTGGTTGTTCTGGCAGAAGAACACGATCGGCGCGTTGAACACCGACGCCCAGATGAACGCCTCGTTGACGTCGCCCTGGCTGGTGGCCCCGTCGCCGAAGTAGACGATGGCCGCCTCGCCGTCCTCGCCGACGGCGCCGTCCCGCTGGATGCCCATCGCGTAGCCGGTGGCATGCAGCGTCTGGCTGCCGATCACGATCGTGTACAGGTGGAACTTGTGCGCGGCCGGGTCCCAGCCGCCGTGGCTGACCCCGCGGAACAGCTCCAGCAGCCGCGTCGGATCCAGCCCGCGGCACCAGGCCACGCCGTGCTCGCGGTAGGTGGGGAAGGCCATGTCCCGCGGCCCCAGCGCGCGGCCCGAGCCGACCTGCGCCGCTTCCTGCCCGAGCAGCGAGGCCCAGATCCCGAGTTCCCCCTGGCGCTGCAGGGCGATGGCCTCGGTGTCGATCCGGCGGACCAGGACCAGGTCCCGGTAGAGGTCCTTGATCTCGTCGTCGGTGAGCTCCAGCGGGTAGTCCGGATGCTCGACCCGCTCACCCTCGGGGGTGAGCAGCTGGATGGTTTCGGTGCGCGGCCCCGGCGGCCGGTCCAGGCCTGCCGGGGTTCCCGGTGCGGTGACCGCACCGTCGGCGTCGACGGTCACGTGCAACTCCCTCTGGTGGTGGGGTTCACGAGCTCCCATGGTGGTGGGGTTCACTAGGTCATCGTGGCAGACGGGACCGCGCCCGTGGAAACCCTGGTATTGGTTGGGCCAGCCCTGGCGCAGCCCCCAGGTCAGCCAGCACAGACCACCCAAACACAGAGAGGCAGGGACACGTGGCCCGAATCGTCGTCGACGTGATGCTCCGCAAGGAGATCCACGATCCGCAGGGGGAGGCGATCGCCAGCGCGGCGCACCGGCTCGGCTTCGGCCAGGTGCTCGGGGTCCGGCAGGGCAAGCGGTTCGAGGTGGAACTGAGCGGGCCCGCGGACGAGGCCGCCCTGGCCCGGGTGGCCGAGCTGGCCGGGGAATTGCTGGCCAACCAGGTGATCGAGGAGTTCACGCTGCACGAGAGCTGACCCAGGACCGCCTGACCGGCCGGCCGGGCGCTTGAGCACAACTACATAACCCTAAGAGTTCACGGTTATCCGCGCCAGGGCCGGGAAAGGTCACAAGTGGCCAGCGCGAGCACACGGGATGAGGACCTGAGGGGCGGATGCGGGCTCACATGAGACGCGCCGAGGAGTCGATTGTGGACGTTGAGTTCTGCCTGGTGTTTCCGCATGAGGCACTCAGCGTGCCCGTCATGCGGAGGGTCCTGGGCGACACACTACGCCGGCTCGGGGCCGATGAGGAAGGGGTCAGTGACCTCCTCCTTGCGGTGACCGAGGCCTGCACCAACGTGCTCAAGCACGGGCCGCCGGGGCCGCGCTACGAGGTCGTGGCCCGGATCGGGCAGCGCGGCTGCCTGATCCAGGTGCTGAACGACGAGCGTGGCCTCGACTCACTTCTGGTGCCGGCCCCGCGCCGGCCCATGTGGGACGCCGTGCACGCACCGGGGCGATTCCGCCGCCGGGCAGGCGGCGGCGCCATCCGCAGGACGCCGCGCCCGGGGGGCCGGTGGCGCCCGGCCGGGGAGCCGCTCACCGAGGACCAGGTGATCGCCATGCTGCCCGAGTCCGGACGCGGCCTGGCCATCATGCGGGCCTGCGTGGACGACGTGACGCTGAGCAGCGGGCCCGGCCTGGGCACCGTGGTCTCCCTGGAGAAGCGGATGGCGTGGCGGGATGACGCGCCCCTGCTGGAGGGCCAGCTGCGGAAC
The DNA here is from genome assembly GCA_025964635.1 of Actinomycetes bacterium. Lineage (GTDB taxonomy): Bacteria > Actinomycetota > Actinomycetes > Streptosporangiales > Streptosporangiaceae > RYN-230. Next base: position 7,963 of record JAOPYP010000635.1, read on the forward strand.
GCCGGCTGAGCCCCGTCACGGGCCCGCGCCAGTTGCCGCATCTACCCTGGCCGGCACGGTAATCTGCACGCAGGACCACCCCCGCTCTCCCCGCTGCGAGGACGCCTCATGACAGCCCGCGTGGGCGTCATCACTTTCCCTGGATCGCTTGATGACGCCGATGCCGCGCGTGCCGTGGCCCGGGCCGGTGCCGAGCCGGTCCCGCTCTGGCACGGCGACCGTGATCTGCGCGGCCTGGCCGCGGTCATCCTGCCCGGTGGCTTCTCCTACGGCGACTACCTGCGCTGCGGGGCCATCGCCCGGTTCGCGCCGGTGATGGGCGAGCTCGTCCCGGCGGCCCGGGCCGGGCTGCCGGTCCTGGGCATCTGCAACGGATTCCAGATCCTCTGCGAGGCGCACCTGCTGCCGGGCGCGCTGACCCGCAACGCGGGCCTGCGGTTCATCGACCGGGTGGTCCGGGTGCGCATCGAGGACACCCGCACCCCGTGGACCGCGGACTATGCGCAGGATCAGGAGATCAGCGTGGTGCTGAAGAGCGGCGAGGGCGCGTACGTGGCCGATCCGGCCACCCTGGCCCGGCTGGCGGCCGCCGGCCAGGTCGTCGCGCGCTACGCGGGGGCCAATCCGAACGGATCCGTTGGGGATATTGCGGGTGTCCGGAACGAAGCCGGCAACGTGGTCGGGCTCATGCCGCACCCGGAGCATGCGATCGACGCACTGACCGGCCCAGGCACCGATGGGCTCGGGTTTTTCACGTCGGTGCTGCGGGCCATGGTGGACCAGTGAGCGGGGCAGACACCGTCGGCCGCGCCGCGGCCACACCCGGCCAGCCGCAGCCCTACGCCGAGCTCGGCCTGACCAGCGAGGAGTACGCGCGGATCGGCGGGGTGCTGGGCCGCCGGCCGACCGACGCGGAGCTGGCCATCTACTCGGTGATGTGGAGCGAGCACTGCTCCTACAAGTCGTCCAGGGTCCACCTGCGCCAGTTCGCCGAGTCCGCGCCGCCGTCGGCCGCCCTGCTCGCCGGGATCGGCCAGAACGCGGGCGTGGTGGACATCGGCCAGGGGTACGCGGTCACGTTCAAGGTCGAGTCGCACAACCATCCCTCGTACGTGGAGCCGTTCCAGGGCGCGGCGACCGGGATCGGCGGGATCGTCCGCGACATCCTGGCCATGGGGGCCCGCCCGGTCGCGGTGATGGACTCGCTGCGGTTCGGGCCCGCGGACGCGCCGGACACCCGCCGGGTGCTGCCCGGGGTGGTGGCCGGCATCTCGTTCTACGGGAACTGCCTGGGCCTGCCCAACATCGGCGGCGAGCTGGCCTTCGATCCCTGCTACCGCGGGAACCCCCTGGTCAACGCGCTGTGCGTCGGGGTTATGCGGCACGAGGACCTCAAGCTGGCCGCGGCCCGCGGGACCGGCAACCAGGTGATCCTGTTCGGCTCGCGGACCGGCCCGGACGGCATCGGGGGCGCCTCGGTGCTGGCCAGCGCCACGTTCGGCGGTAGCGACGCGGCCAAGCGGCCCAGTGTCCAGGTGGGCGACCCGTTCATGGAGAAACTGCTGATCGAGTGCTGCCTGGACCTGTACGCGGGCGGCCTCGTGACCGGCATCCAGGACCTGGGTGCGGCCGGCGTCGCGTGCGCCACCACCGAGCTGGCCGCGGGCGGCGGCAGCGGCATGCGGGTCGACCTGGACGTGGTGCCGCTGCGCGACCCGGCGCTCGGGCCGGCCGAGATCCTGATGAGCGAGTCGCAGGAACGCATGATGGCCGTGGTCGAACCCGGTGACGTGGACCGCTTCATGGACGTCTGCGCTCGCTGGGGGGTGCTGGCCACGGTGATCGGCGAGGTCACCGGCACCGGCCGGCTGGAGATGACCTGGCGCGGCGAGCAGGTGGTGGACATCCCCCCCGCCAGCGCCGCCGACGAGGGCCCGGTCTACCAGCGGCCCATCCAGCGCCCGGCCGGCCAGGACGCGCTGCTGGCCGACGACCCGGCCGCGCTGCCGCGCCCGGAGGGCGGCCCGGAGCTGCGGGCCGCACTGCTGTCCCTGCTCGCCTCGCCGGGGCTGGCCGACACGGCCTGGGTCACCGAGCAGTATGACCGGCACGTGCGGGGCAACACGGTGCTCGCCATGGGGCAGGACGCCGGGGTGATCCGGATCGACGAGCAGACCGGCCTGGGGATCGCGCTGGCCACGGACGGGAACGGCCGGTTCGGCCTGCTCGACCCGTACGCGGGTGCCCAGCTCGCGCTGGCCGAGGCGTACCGCAACGTGGCCGCCACCGGGGCGGTGCCGCTCGCGGTGACCAACGGCCTGAACTTCGGCTCGCCCGAGGACCCCGGCGTCATGTGGCAGTTCAGCGAGGCGGTCCGCGGCCTGGCCGACGGGTGCGCGGCCCTCGGGGTGCCGGTCACCGGCGGGAACGTCAGCTTCTACAACCAGACCGACGAGACGCCTATCCATCCCACGCCGGTGGTCGGGGTGCTCGGAGTGCACGCCGACGTGACCCGCCGGGTCCCGGTCGGGCTGCGCACCGAGGGGGCACCGATCGTGCTCCTGGGCCGGACGGCGGCCGAGTTCGGCGGGTCGGCCTGGGCCCAGGTGGCCCACGGGCACTGCGGCGGACGGCCCCCTCAGGTGGACCTGGGCGCCGAGCAGGCCCTGGCTGCGGTGCTGACCGCGGCGGCCGCCGACGGTCTGCTTGAGGCGGCTCACGACCTGTCTGAGGGCGGCCTGGCCATCGCGCTGGCCGAGTGCTGCCTGGACCAGGGGCTCGGCTGCCAGGTGGCGCTGCAAGGCGACCTGTTCACCCAGCTGTTCAGCGAGTCGGCGGCGCGCGCCGTGGTCGCGGTGCGGCCCGGCTCCGAGCGGGCCTTCGCCGCGCTGGCCGCCCGGCACGGCGTGCCCGTCCAGGAACTCGGCGTGGCCGGCGGGGACAGCCTGGTCGTGCAGGGCAGCTTCGACATCCCGGTGGACGAGCTCGCCGCCGCGCACACGGGGACCCTGCCAGGGATCTTCGGCTAGCAGGGATCTTCGGCTGACCAGCTGCTGAGCGCTCAGTAGGCGGACCAGAACATGATGAGCTGCTGCCACGGCTTGTCCGCCGAGCACCTCTGCAGTTCCGCCACCACCGACCCGCCGGACGACGCGGTACCCAGCCCCAGGCAGCGCCCGTTGGACGCGCTGCGCAGCGCCCAGTAGTCGCGGCCCTGCGCGTCGGTCCTCTCGTACGGGTGATACCACCGCTGGTCGAGCCGGGTGTCGCAGGGCCCCAGCTGCACGGTCGCCCGGCCGCCGCTGCCCACCGCGGTCAGGCACCGCCCGTTCGGCGAGAACAACAGGACGAACCCGCCGCCACCCATCTGGTCGGCCTGCCACTGCTGGCTGGACTGGACGGTCTCGCCGCCGCCGTTACTCGGGGTGAAGAAGAGCCCGCCCGCCCCGGCGAACAGCAGCGTCGCCGAGGAACTCGACGAGCCGGCCCGGCCGGTCCGGCCCAGGTTGGCCAGGCCCACCGACTGCTGGCTGGTGATCTTGGTGGACAGCCGGAGCTGTCCCCCTTGCGCTGTGCTGGTGCCCCTGGAATGCAGGAAAGCCACCACGCCCACCCCGACCAGCACCGCCAGCACGACGGTCGCGCTGATCAGCACGGCAGCGGTGGCCCGCGATCTGTCCTTGCCCCGTCGCCCGGGACCGCGAAACCCTGCCATAGCCATGACGATTACTTGCTACTGGCCAGTTAGGCCAGCCATATCCGGAAATCGCTCAAATCATGATATATGTCGTCACCCAGCGGGCCCGGCTGTCTACGCGGTGTCCCGGATCATGGTGATTCGGGTCACGGTACGTTAGGTTCTGATGCCGCCCCGCCGCCCCGATCCCCAGCGACTGCGTGCCGCCCTGGACGCGCAGCGTGCGGCGCTGGGCCAGGATCCCTGGCCGGGTTCGGGCGAGCCTGCGGTGCTCGGCCGGGAGCTGGCCTTCGCGGTGCTCGGGGCGCTGGAGGCGGGCGCGGAACCGCCGCGGGAGGCCATCCGGGCCGCGACCACGCACCTGCTCGGCCTGCTCGCCGCCGACGCGCCCGGCCGTGCGGTGGAGGTCCGGGTGCCGCCGTACGCCGCGGTCCAGTGCATCGCCGGGCCCCGGCATACCCGGGGGACGCCGCCGAACGTGGTCGAGACCGACCCGGTGACCTGGGTCAGGCTGGCCCTGGGCCGGCTGTCCTGGGCGCAGGCCCGGGAGGCCGGGCTGGTCAGCGCCAGCGGCCCGCGCGCGGACCTGTCGGCGCAATTGCCGCTGCTGCGCGGTACGACCAGCGCCTCCGCATCATTAGACTGACCGCGTGGTCAACCCCGATGGCCGACTGACGGACGACGTGGATCCCGGAGACCGGCCCCCTCGGGACGCATGCGGAGTCTTCGGCGTGTGGTCCCCCGGTGAGGAAGTCGCCAAGCTCGCCTACTTCGGCCTGTACGCCCTGCAGCACCGGGGCCAGGAGTCGGCGGGCATCGCGGTCAGCGACGGCGACCGGATCGTGGTGTACAAGGACATGGGCCTGGTGGCCCAGGTCTTCGACGAGGCGGCGCTGTCCACGCTGCGTGGCTACATCGCGGTCGGGCACTGCCGGTACTCGACCAGCGGCGCCTCGACGTGGGAGAACGCGCAGCCCACGTTCCGGTCCACCCCGGTCACCAGCCTGGCCCTCGGCCACAACGGCAACCTGATCAACACCCTGGAGCTGGCGGCCATCGCCAGCGGCGGCAACGGCGAGCGCGGTGGCGCCGGCCAGCGGGCCACCACCGACACGGACGTGCTCACCGCGCTGTTCGCCGACCCGCGGATGCCCAGCGTCGAGGACAGCGCGCTGGCCACGCTGCCGCTGGTGCGCGGGGCGTACTCGCTGGTGTTCATGGATGAGCACACCCTGTACGCGGCCCGCGACCCGCAGGGCTTCCGCCCGCTGGTGCTGGGCCAGCTGGCCCGCGGCTGGGTGGTGGCCAGCGAGACCGCGGCCCTGGACATCGTGGGCGCGTCGTTCGTCCGGGAGATCGAGCCGGGTGAGCTGGTCACCATCGACGAGCGCGGGGTCAGGTCGCGGCGCTTCGCCCGGCCGCACCCGTCGGGCTGCCTGTTCGAGTACGTCTACCTGGCCCGCCCGGACACGGCCATCGCGGGCCGCAGCGTGCACGCCACCCGGGTCCAGGTCGGCCGGATGCTGGCCGCCGAGCACCCGGTCGAGGCCGACCTGGTCATCCCGGTGCCGGAGTCGGGCACGCCGGCGGCCATCGGGTACGCACAGGCCAGCGGCATCCCGTACGGCCAGGGGCTGGTCAAGAACTCCTACGTGGGCCGGACGTTCATCCAGCCCAGCCAGACGATCCGGCAGCGCGGCATCCGGCTCAAGCTGAACCCGCTGCGCGAGGTGATCGCGGGGCAGCGGGTCGTCGTGGTCGACGACTCGATCGTGCGCGGCAACACCCAGCAGGCCCTCGTGGCCATGCTCCGCGAGGCGGGCGCCGCCGAGGTGCACGTACGCATCTCCAGCCCGCCGGTGGCCTGGCCCTGCTTCTACGGCATCGACTTCGCGACCCGGGCCGAGCTCATCGCGGGCGGCTCCTCGGTGGAGGAGATCCGTGACTCGATCGGGGCCGACTCGCTCGGCTTCATCTCGCTGGAGGGCCTGACGGAGGCGACGACGATCCCGGCGGCGCGGCTGTGCCGGGCCTGTTTCGACGGCCAGTACCCGATCCCGGTCGCGGAGGCTGAGCGGGGCAAGCACCTGCTGGAAATTACGCCCCCGGTCCTCTCATGATGAACACGTACCGCGATGCCGGCGTGGACATCGCCGCGGGCGATCGCGCCGTGGACCTGATGCGCGCGTCCATCGCCCGCACCAGCGGGCCGGAAGTGATCGGCGGCCTGGGCGGGTTCGCCGGGCTGTTCGACGCCACCCGGCTGACCACCATGCGGCGGCCGCTGCTCGCCACCTCCACCGACGGCGTGGGCACCAAGGTGCTGATCGCCAGCAGGCTGGGAATCTACGGCACGGTCGGCATCGACCTGGTCGGGATGGTCGTGGACGACCTGGTGGTCTGCGGGGCGGAACCGCTGTTCATGACCGACTACATGGTCTTCGGCGCGCTCCAGCCAGAGCGCGCGGCGGCCATCCTGTCCGGCGTGGCCGAGGGGTGCGTGCAGGCGGGCTGCGCCCTCATCGGGGGCGAGACGGCCGAGCACCCCGGCCATTTCGGGCCGGACGACTTCGACCTGGCCGGCGCGGCCACCGGCGTGGTCGACCATGGCGACCTGCTCGGCCCGCACCGGGTGCGGCCCGGCGACGTGGTGCTGGCGCTGGGGTCCTCAGGCCTGCATTCCAACGGCTTCTCACTGGTCCGGCAGGTGCTGGAGCGGGCCGGGCTGGACCTGGCGGCCGAGTTCCCGGAGATCGGCAGGCCGCTGGGCGCCGAACTGCTCACCCCGACCCGGATTTACGCCCGCGACTGCCTGGCCCTGGCCGCCCGCTGCGACGTGCATGCGTACGCCCACGTGACCGGCGGCGGGCTGGCCGCCAACCTGGCCCGGGTGCTGCCGGAGGGCACTGATGCGGTGCTGGACCGGGGCAGCTGGCGGCCACCGGCCGTGTTCGGCCTGCTCGCGGAGCGTGGCGGAGTGCCGTCAGACGAGATGGAGCGGGTGTTCAACATGGGCGTCGGCATGGCTGCCGTGCTCGCCCGCGCGGACACCGACCGGGCTCTCGGCATGCTCGCGGATAGCGGCGTCCCGGCGTGGGTGCTCGGTGAGATCGTGCCCGGCTCGGGGACCGCCCGCCTGGTCGGCCAGCACTGACCGGACGGCACCCACGTGGCTGAGCGGCGTGGGCCTGGGTCAGGCCGGCTCCGACCTGCTTATGTGTGACCCGTTGCCATAGCCGAGGTCGTCGTCATCCTCGTCGTCTTCGTCGGCATCGCCGGGGTCCGCGTCATCCGCGTGACTTCCCGTGACGTAGGGGTCGCTATCCGCGTCCCCATCGTCCCTGCCGACACCCAGCTCAGTCCGCAGCCGGTCAAGGTCCGTGCCGCCGCTGTTGTACTTCAGCTGGCGTGCCACCTTTACCTGCTTGGCCTTGGCTCGGCCGCGCCCCATTGGCTCGACCCCCTCGAACATGCGGAGCCACTGTCGGGCTCCTGCTCCCTGCGCTGATGACCTGCGACTTTATGCATACGGGACGGCCCGTCGCCACTCCACCGCTTGAAGTGCGACGCGCTTCCAGTGTGCGTACACATCCAACCGTACCTGCTTTGCGCCGTAAGCGCCTCTGCAGGATGCGACCAGGGCTGATTGGCCCCCATCATTTCCTGCCCGGCGGCCTGTCCGGCAGCCTGCCGCGGGCGGCCTGGGTGGAGGCCTCACCCACCCAGCCAGATCCCCCGCAGCCTGCCCACCTCGGACATCCGGCGCTCGGCCAGGCGGTCGGCCGCGACCGCGGGCGGCACTCCCTCGGTGTCGGCCAGGGCGAAGATCTGCCTGGTCGTGCCGAATATCTGCCCGGCCCGGCCCTGCGCCCGCTCGAAGTTGAACCCGCCCAGCTCGTCGGAGACCTGGATCACGCCCCCCGCGTTGACCAGGTAGTCGGGGGCGTACAGGATGCCCCGGTCGGCGAGCAGTTTCTCGATGCCGGGGTGAGCCAGCTGGTTGTTCGCCCCGCCGCAGACGATGCCGGCCCGCAGGCCCATGACGGTGTCGTCGTCCAGCGCCCCGCCGAGCGCGCAGGGTGCGTACACGTCGATCTCGCGGGCCAGCAGCTCGGCCCGGCTGGCCGCCACCTCCACGCCCGGGTGCGCGGCCACGACCCGGGTGACCGCGGCCGGGTCCACGTCACAGACGACGGCGGACGCTCCGGCCTCGGCCAGCAGGGTGACCAGCCGCCGCCCGACCTTGCCCACGCCCTCCACACCGACCAGGCGGCCGTCCAGGCTGGGGCTGCCCCAGCGGTGCTCGGCGGCCGCCCGCATGCCCTGGAAGACCCCGAACGCGGTGAGCACGGAGGAGTCGCCCGCGCCACCGTTCGGCACCGTGCGGCCGGTCACGTGACCCGATTCCCGGGCGATGATGTCCATGTCCTCGCTGTAAGTGCCGATGTCGCAGGCGGTGATGTACCGCCCGGCCAGCGACTCGATGAAGCGGCCGTACGCGCGGAGCAGCGCCTCGGACTTGTGCGTGGCCGGATCGCCGATGATCACGGCCTTGCCGCCGCCGTGGTCGAGGCCCGCCAGCGCGTTCTTGTAGGCCATCGCCCGGGACAGGTTCAGGACGTCGGCCAGGGCCGCGTCCTCATCCGGATACGGGTAGAACCGCGTCCCGCCGAGCGCGGGGCCGAGCGCGGTCGAGTAGATGGCGATGATGGCCCGCAGCCCGCTCTGCCGGTCCTGGCAGAAGACGACCTGCTCGTGCCCATGGCTGGGACTGGGGGTCAGGCCTGCAGGGGAGGTCAGGCCAGCAGGGGAGGTCAGGGCGGCATTGGGAGGGAACACGTTCGTCACGGTAGTGACTGCCTCTCGCGTTCTGTGAGTGCGTGCGACCTGGGTAAATGACCGGCCAGGCGGCCTGGGGTGGGGGCGGCCCGGATTCGACACTATCGCTGCGGGAGACCAGTGACGATCTCGTTATCCGCAGGACATGTACCCCGGTACGCCACCGTGCCACGATGCGAACGTGCGACCCTACGCGGCCTATCTGCGTGTCTACGAGCCCCTCTCCGCGTTCAGCGATGCCGAGGGCCGGTACTGGGCTGAATACGCCGCATCCGCGCAGCGGCCGCGGCGGGCGGCGGCGCTGGACGCCGAGCAGGCCGAGGCGCTGAGCAGGCTGATCGCCACGCCGACGATCGCAGCCCCGCGGCGGGAGAGCGGGCATGGGTACGTCCGCTGGGCCGACGGTGTCACCTACATCTGCCCCTGGCAGACGCGGCTGCGGTCCTGGCTCGAGCTGGCCCGGCTGCGCTCCACCGCCCGGCCGCTGCTGGCCACCGCGTTCTCGGCGGGCCAGGCGGACGAGGCGTTGCGCGACTTCGCCTGCTGGCAGGGCCAGTCGTCATCGCTGCGGGTGTTCATCCAGTCCTGTACCTGGGCGGTTCCGCCCGGATGGTTCGTGCCGTTCGCCCCCGAGGAGCGCTGGCTCGTGCTGGGCGGGCCGACCGAGACCGAAGGCGGCGACCCGGCCACCGCCGCGGCGACCCGGACGCTGATCTACGCCACCGCCATGTCACAGGCCCGGCGCCGGATCGCCCGGGCCCTGAACGCGCTGCGGCGCACTAGCGGCGACGCCTTAACAAGCCCACCCGGCGCGGCGGGCGGCGGGGACGACACGCCCGAGTCCGGTGACCGGGATTCGCTGGGTCCGTGGCAGGCCACGATGGAGATCGCCCAGATCGGCCGGTGGCTGGAGGAGTTCCATCCCCATTCGGTCGTGGAACTGGATTACGGCGGTCTTGTGCACCTGCTTGATGACGATTCGTTGCGGTCTGACCAGTCGGTCGCGGAGGTGTCGGCGGCCATCAGTGCCAGCCGGGAAGGCCAGCACGACCTGGCCAGCGTCCTGTATCAGAGGCTCCGCAGCAGGTGGCAAGCGCTCGAGTCAGTCGAAGCCGCCAACTGACTATCAGAGGACGACTTTCCAGATTCCACCCGTTGCAACGATACGTGTCGCTAGAATCACGCAGCGTGACGCATAACAGTGGAGCAACGGGGGCGACCTGTCACAGAATCTTTGCTCCTGGTGGTCGACTTGTCACCGCTGGTGATGGCAATATGGTCTCAGTGGGCCATATAGGACATCCACGGCAGGCTCCATACAGGGAGCCAGGCAAAGCAACAACCGCAGGATCGCAAAAGCTGGTCCAAGAGGAGAGGCCGTAGACATGTCTGCACGTACACCCGAGGCGGAGCCGCTGTTGACGCCGGCAGAGGTCGCGACAATGTTCCGCGTTGACCCCAAGACGGTGACACGCTGGGCGAAGGCGGGAAAGCTGACCTCCATCCGGACGCTGGGCGGACACCGCCGGTATCGGGAGACCGAGGTGCGCGCGCTCCTGGCGGGAATCCCGCAGCAGCGCTCGGAGTAGGCCCGCAACGACGCACGACCGCGCTTCCCGCGGTACACCACGTACCGGAAGTGCACGACGTGCCAGAAGTAAGCGAAGTACACGCAGTTCCCGAAGTACACGCAGTACCGCAGTACCGCAGTATCGCAGTACACGAGGGGGGGTCGGCCCCGGCGGACAGCCGGGCCGGCGAGCGGCAACGCGCAGGGCGCTCGCTGGAGTTCGAGAGAACTGCCGGGGTCGATCCTGGGTCATCTCCCAGACGGGAAACC
>JAOPYP010000385.1 GCA_025964635.1 Actinomycetes bacterium
AGGCGTTCAACGCCGACAACGCGGCAGCCCAGCTCGCCGCCGCCTTCGAGTCCGTCACCTGCGTACGTCCGGCCAGCAACCCACCCGTGATCATCCGCAACGCCACGGTTGCCGCCGATTACATCGCCAGCCTGGCCAGCCACCACCAGGACGAGACCACCCGCCGCCCCTGGAACGATATCGTCGAGGACGTGCGCCAGCACGTGCAAGCGGCCATCGACGGCCAAGGAGCCTTCACCACCTCCGGTGACCTCGCCGCCTTCATATGCCAGTGACGCGGCCCACTCGGTGAGGAAACGCCCGCTCCGCCAGAGACATGGGCGCTCCAGCACAGGTCAGTTGCGCACACGCTCAGCGGCGCAGCGCAGCGCGGGCCGGGGCCGGGCCCGCCCGGATCAGCCGGTGTTCTGGAGGCCGGCGGCGACGCCGCTGACCGCGAGCAGCAGCAGCCGCTGGAGCTGCTCACGCCGGGCCGCGAGTGCCCCGTCCTCACCAGCCTCGTCCCCCGGGGCCCCGCCCGGCGCAGGCAGCGTCCGGAGCTCGGTCAGCGCCCTGAGCTGGAGATGGGACAGCGCGTCCACATAAGGGTCACGCAGCGCCACCGCCCGGGACAGCACGAGCCGGTTGGCCAGCAACCGGTCGTGGCCGGTCACCTCCAGCACCAGCCGCCGGGTCAGGTCGTACTCGGCCAGCACCCGGTCCGCCAGGTCGTCACGGCCGCCCAGGGCCAGGTGCCGGGCCGCGATCCGGCGGTCGGTCTTGGCCAGGCTCATCTCCGCGCCGTCGAACAGCACGGCCAGCAGCGGCCATCCCTGGTAAGCCTCGCGGACCTCGGCGAGGCCGCCGGGGCTGCCGGCCGTAGCGGCCAGGCCGCTGCCCAGGCCGTACCAGCCGGGCAGGTTCAGCCGGGTCTGCGCCCACGAGAACACCCACGGGATCGCGCGCAGGTCGTCCAGCCCGACCACGCCGACCCCGCGCCGCGCGGGCCGCGATCCGATGCGCAGCCCGCTGATCTCCTCCAACGGACTTATCCTGGCCAGCCACTCGGCGAAGCCCGGCGTTTCCACCAGCTCCCGGTAAGCGCGGAGCGCGGCCGTCTCCATCTGGTCGGCCACGGGCCGGTAGCGCCGGGCCGCGGCCGCGTTGCGCTCGCCGACGACGGGCGAGGACGCGAGCAGCACGGCCGAGGTGACCTGCTCCAGATGTCGCTGGGCGATGACCGGGTTCGCGTACCGGGCGAAGATCACCTCACCCTGCTCGGTGACCTTGAACCGGCCGTCCACCGAGCCGGGGGCCTGGGCCAGGACCGCGCGGCCGGCCGGGCCGCCGCCCCGGCCCAGCGCGCCGCCCCGGCCGTGGAACAGGGTCAGCCGCACGTCGTGGTCGGCGGCCCACCGGGCCAGCTGCCCCTGCACGTCGAACAGGCGCAGGGTGGCGCCGACCGGGCCGAGTTCCTTGGCCGAGTCGGAGTAACCGAGCATGACCTCCAGCTGCCGGCCGTTCGCCGCGAGCCGCTCCCGGACCGGCTCCAGCTCCAGCATCTCGTCCAGCACCCGCGGGGCATGGTTCAGGTCCTCGCCGCTCTCGAACAGCGGGACCACATCCAGCACCGGCGGGCGGCCGCTCCGCGTCGCGTGCCGGGCCAGCTCGTAGACGGCGGCGATGTCCGCCGCCGACCGGGTGAAGCTGACCACGTAGCGGCGGCACGCCTCCACCCCGAACCGGTCCTGGATCCAGGCCGCGGCCCGGAACGTGGCCAGCACCTCCGAGGTCTGGCCGGACAGGGTGCCGCCCTCGGTGACCTCACGCAGCGCCCGGGCGTGGACCGCGCTGTGCTGGCGGATCTCCAGGCCGGCCAGGTGGAACCCGAACGTCTCGGCCTGCCAGATGAGCTGCTGCAGCTCGCCGGACGCCTGCCGGGTGGCGCCCGCGGCGGCCAGGGACTCCTGCACCAGGCGCAGGTCGGCGAGGAAGCCGCCGGCGCCGGGGTAGGCCAGGTCCGCCTGCCGCAGCCGGGTCGCCTCGAGCCGCCGGGCCACGTAGAGCAGGTAGGTCCGGTACGGCTCCTGCGGCGAGCGGGCCGCCAGGTCGGCCAGCAGCTCCGGGTGCGCGGTCTCAGCCGCCTCCAGGGCCACGGCCAACCCGGCGGACGGCGGCGCCGCGCCCGCGTTCACGGTGAGCGCGCGGCCAATCCGGGTCGTCGCGTTCTCCAGCGCGCGCAGCACATGCTCGGCCTGGATGACCGCGGTCTCCCGGGTCACCTGGGCGGTCACGAACGGGTTCCCGTCCCGGTCGGCGCCCACCCAGCTGCCGTAGCGGAGGAAGGCCGGGACCGCCGGGGCGCCCGGCCCGCGCTCCGCCTCCCGCCGGGCCTCGTCCAGCGCCCGGTACACCCGCGGCACGACCTGGAAGATGGTCTCGTCGAACGCGGCCATCACCGTGCGGACCTCGTCGATCGGGGTCATGGCGTTGGCCCGCAGCTGTGACGTGCGCCAGAGCAGGTCGATCTCCTCGCGCAGCCGGCGCCGCGTCCCGGCCTGCTCGGCGGCTCCGCGCCGGTCGTCGTCCAGCGTGGTGACCAGGTCGCTGATCCGGCGCAGCGCGGTCGCCACGGCCCGCCGCCGGGCCTCGGTGGGGTGGGCGGTCAGCACCAGGTGCACGCGCAGCCGGTCAAGCAGGTCGCCGAGCTGTCCGGGGCCCTGCTCGCGGCGGAACTCGGCGACCGAGGCCGCCAGCGACTCGCGGACCGGGGCCTGGCCGGTGTCCCGTTCCCGCAGGGCGCGGACCCGCTGCAGTTCCTCGGCCAGGTTCGTGAGGTGGAAGTACACGGTGAACGCCCGCGCCACCAGTTCCGCCCGGTCCAGCGGCCAGCTGGCCACCAGCGCCGCGATCTCGTCCCCCTCGGGGTCCGCGTGCGGGTCCCCG
>JAOPYP010000395.1 GCA_025964635.1 Actinomycetes bacterium
CGGCCGCCATCACGGCGCTGCGCTAGCCGCCCGGCAGCCTCCGGGGCGGCCATCACGGCGCTGCGCTAGCCGCCCGGCAGCCTCCGCGGCCGGCCCGGGAGGCCGGCCGGCGCCAAGGAAAAATTCCCGCTAACCGTGGCGTCCGCGGTGATCCTTTTCGTCGTGGTTGCCGGGGAGCGCCGGTTGTGCCGGATGACGGGGGAGACCCGGTTAATCGAGAAGGGCGTCGAGTGTATACCTCCACGCCCCGGTATGCCGCATCGGGAGGGCTCCGATAGCAGTCTGATAAGGGTCAGATTACCGTCGGGTCACAATTCGGGGCGGCAGCATCAGGCCTGTTCACCACCACGGCTGCCCCGTCCTAGCATGATCCGGTCGGGCGCCGCTCTTGGCGTGCCGCCGGCCGTGGGACGGATCGGCCCATGGGTCCTATGCTCCGCGACGAACTTCGCGGCGGAACACTTGAAGGAGGAATGTGTCGATGCGCATACGCACGCGGGGTTATGCGGCTGCTGCAGGTGCGGCCGCACTCGCGCTCGCGGTTGCCGCCTGTGGCGGCAGCAGCGGCGGCGGCGGCTCGACGTCCGGCACGTCAGCGGGCTCGCAGACCTACGGTCTCCAGGGGCTTAACCCCGGGTCCGGGACGCCCAAAAAGGGCGGCACGCTCAACATGCTCGGCCAGGGCGACGTTGACTTCATGGACTACAACGTCTCCTATTACACGATCGGCGCCCTGGGCCAGCGGCCCTGGCTCCGGCTCCTGTACGCGTATCCGGCCACCCCGGGCAAGGTGACCACGGTCGTCCCCGACCTGGCCACCGCGCTTCCGACGATCTCCAACGGCGGCAAGACGTACGCGGTGACGCTGCGCACCGGCGCGATGTGGGACTCCAGCCCGGCCCGGCAGGTCACGGCGGCTGACGCGCTGCTCGGCCTCAAGCGGGACTGCAACCCGACCCAGCCGTTCGGCGGCCTGCCGGACTTCGAGGCGCTGATCGTCGGCTACCAGTCGTTCTGCAACGGGTTCGCCAAGGTCTCGTCCACCTCGGTCTCGGCCATCAAGAAGTACATCGACACCCACCAGATCTCGGGTGTGAAGGTCTCGGGGCAGACGATCACCTACAACCTGGTCCACCCGGCCAGCTACTTCCCGGACATGCTGCAGATGGACGCGTTCGCGCCCGCCCCGGTGGAGAGCCTGAACTACCTGCCGGCCAGCGGTCCTCTGGGGCAGCACATCGTCGCCGACGGGCCGTACAAGGTCCAGAGCTACACGCCCACCCGGAGCATCGTCTTCGTCCGCAACCCGGCGTGGAAGGCCAGCACGGACCCGGTCCGCAAGGCGTACGTCAACGAGATCAAGGTCTCGGAGACCGGCAACGAGCCCGCGGTCCAGCAGCAACTGCAGACCAACACGGCCTCGGCCGGCATGGAATTCGACGCGTTCCCGCCCGTCGGTGCGGACCCGGGCCTGCAGGCCCAGATGAAGCAGGGGCTGAACCACAACTTCAACCTCGGCTCCACCTACTCGACCAACCCGTACCTCGTCTACAACGCCGTGTCGCCTAGCAACGGCAGCGCGCTGAAGAAGGTCGCGGTGCGGCAGGCGCTCAGCTACGGCATCGACCGGGCCCACCTGCTCACCGACAACGGCGGCCCGACCCAGGGCGTGGCACTCACCCACGTGCTGCCGGGCGGGATCAACGGGGCGCAGGATGTGCCGTCGGCCTACAACCCGTACCCGTACAACCCGACCAAGGCCAAGCAGATGCTGGCCGCCGCCGGGTACAAGAGCGGGCTGAACGTCACGCTGCTCTACCGCCCGTCCAGCACGGTGGCGACGAAGATGGCACAGACGCTGCAGAGCGACCTGTCCAAGATCGGCGTCAAGGTCAAGCTGCTCGGGGCCACCCCCTCGGACTTCTACGTGAAGTACATGGAGGTGCCGAGCGTGGCCAAGAAGGGCACATGGGACCTCTCCCTCGCCGGGTGGGGCCCGGACTGGTACGGGGACGCCGCGGTCTCCTTCTTCAACCCGCTGTTCTCCGGCCCGGCGTCCTACCCGCCGATCGGCAGTAACTTCGGGTTCTACAACAACCCGTCCGTGACCGCCCTGATCGCCAAGGGCGCCAGCTCGGCGTCGGCCAGTTCGGCCGCGACGATCTGGGCCCAGGCGGACCAGGCGGTCATGAAGGACGCGCCGTTCTACCCGATCGTCAACCCGAACCAGCCGCTGTACCACGCCAGCTACGTGCACAACGCGGTGTACGTGCCGGCGATCCAGCAGTTCGACCCGACGAACGTGTGGATGAGCACGCCCGGATGATCCCCGACGCGAACATTCTGTGACGGTTCGCAGGATTCGTCACGGAACGTAAGCTGATCGAGTTAACCGGCCGCCCCGCGGTGCCTACCGCGGGGCGGTCGGCCGGGATTACAGTCATTGCAGGGTCTGGGCTGCGCAGACATGCCGAGCCTGGATCCTTGAGGTGGGGAAGGGTAGGTAGCGTGGCCCTGCTCGAGGTTGACGACCTCCACGTGTCATTCAGGACCTCTGACGGCATAGTGCAGGCGGTGCGCGGGGTTTCCTTCCATGTCGATGCCGGGCAGACCCTCGGTATCGTCGGGGAGTCAGGCTCCGGCAAGAGCGTGTCGACACAGACGATCATGGGTCTCACCCGCGGGGCCCGCATCAGCGGCCAGGCGATGTTCGAGGGCCGGGACCTGCTCACGCTCGGCCAGGGTGAGATGCGCAAGATCCGCGGGGCCGAGATCGGCATGATCTTCCAGGACCCGCTGTCGAGTCTTCACCCGTACTACAAGGTCGGCTGGCAGATCGTCGAGATGATCCGCCAGCACGACCACGACATGTCCAAGGCGCAGGCCAAGGCCCGGGCCGTCGAACTGCTCAATCTGGTCGGGATCCCGCAGGCGGACCGCCGGGTGGACGACTACCCGCACCAGTTCTCCGGTGGCATGAGGCAGCGCGCCATGATCGCGATGGCGATGTCGCTCAACCCGAAGCTGCTGATCGCCGACGAGCCGACGACCGCGCTCGATGTCACCGTGCAGGCGCAGGTCCTGGCGGTCATCAAGACCTTGCAGGAAGAGTTCGGCACGGCGGTCATCCTCATCACCCACGACCTGGGCGTCGTCGCTGATGTGGCCGACAATGTGCAGGTGATGTACGCCGGGGCGGTCATGGAAAAGGCCGACCTGCGTACCACCTTCTTCGCCCACCACCACCCCTACACCGAGGGGCTTCTCCAGTCGCTGCCGGCCTACGGCGGTGAGCGGGAGCGGCTCCGGCCCATTCATGGCCAGCCACCCAGCCTGATCAATCTCCCGCCGGGCTGCCCGTTCGCTCCCCGCTGCGCGTACGTGATGGACCGGTGCCGCACCGAGGTCCCGCCTCTGGCCACGGTGGGGACCGATGCGACCCACCTGTCGGCGTGCTGGCTTCCGCACGACATGGCGGCGCGCAACGAACTACGGCTCAAAGTCGTGGGCGAGCCACTTCCGGCGCAGGCTGAAGCGTAAGGGACGGTGTGATGAACGCGGAGACCACGGCCACGGTGCCGGAGCCCGCGGCGGGCGGCGATGTCCTGCTGCGAGTGGAGAACCTGGTCAAGTACTTTCCCGTGCAGTCCTCGGCATTCTTCCGGCGCGACCGGGAGTACGTGCACGCGGTGGACGGGGTCAGCCTGGAGGTGCGGCAGGGCCAGACGCTGGGCCTGGTCGGCGAGACCGGCTGCGGCAAATCGACGCTGGCCCGCTGCATCCTGCGGCTGTACAACATCACCTCGGGGCGGATCACGTTCGACGGCCGGGACATCAGCAAGCTCTCGGCCCGGCAGATGCGGCCGCTCCGGCGCGAAATGCAGATGATCTTCCAGGACCCGTACGGCTCGCTGAACCCCCGGCGCCGGGTCGGGTCGATCATCGGGGACCCGTTCGCGATCCACAAGACGGCCACCGGCCAGGAGCGCAAGCGCAAGGTGCAGGAGGTCATGGAGCTGGTCGGGCTGAACCCGGAGCACTTCAACCGGTTCCCGGCCGAGTTCTCCGGCGGTCAGCGGCAGCGCATCGGGGTCGCCAGGGCGCTGGCCTTCCGGCCCAAGCTGATCGTCTGCGACGAGCCGGTGTCGGCGCTCGACGTGTCCATCCAGGCCCAGATCATCAACCTGCTGGCCGACCTGCAGAGTGAGCTGGGCCTGACCTACCTCTTCATCGCGCACGACCTGTCCGTGGTGCGGCACGTGAGCAACAAGGTGGCGGTCATGTACCTGGGGCAGGTCACCGAGCTCGCGCCGGTCGACGACCTCTGGGCCCACCCGCGGCACCCCTACACGGACGCGCTGCTGTCGGCGGTCCCGGTCCCGGACCCGGACAAGGCCGGGCAGCGGGAGCGGATCATCCTGGCCGGGGACGTGCCCTCGCCGATCAGCCCGCCCTCGGGCTGCCGGTTCCACCCGCGGTGCCCGAAGGCGGCCCCCACGTGCGTGGAGAAGGATCCCGTGCTCGAGCCGCGTCTCGGCGACGCGGCGGACCACCTGGCCGCGTGCCACTTCCCGGTGGAGGACGGGGAAGACATCTCGAAGTCCCGGCCCACCATCTCCGCGGACGAACGCGTGATCGAGTCCGGCCTGCTCGGCAGCGCCTGAGCCTGCACGGAGGAAGTGAATCATGACTTTCAACATTCAGGAGTCGGCCGATCCGGGGGTCTCCGGGGCCGTACCGGCGCAGACCCAGGTGGTCGACGCCGCGAAGAAGATCGAGGGGCGCAGCCCCTGGCGGCTGGCCGTGCAGCGGCTGCTGCACGACAAGGCGTCAATGATCTCCCTCAGCGTGATCGGCTTCATCATCCTGGTGGCTATCTGCGCGCCGGTCGTGGCCGCGATCACCGGCCACGGGCCGAACCAGCAGTTCTATTCCCCGGTCGGGCTCGACGCTAGCGGCCAGCCGCTCGGCCCGTCCAACCATTTCCTGCTCGGCACCGACACACTGGGGCGCGACATCCTGGTCCGGATCGCCTACGGCGCCCGGGTCTCGCTCATCGTCGGCGTGCTGGCCTCGGTGATCTCGGTCGCGACCGGTGCGATCGTCGGCCTGGCCGCCGGGTACTTCGGCGGCCTCACCGACACGCTGCTGGCCCGGCTCATGGACTGGCTGCTCGCCATCCCGTTCCTGCTGCTGGCCATCTCCCTGGTCACGGTGATCGGCCCGGGACTGGTTGTCCTGCTCATCGTCATCGGATTCCTCGGCTGGGCGTCCGTCGGCCGGATCATCCGCGGCCAGGTGCTGTCGATCCGGGAGAAGGAGTACGTCGAGGCCGCCCGGTCCCTGGGCGCGGGTCCCTGGCGGATCATGTTCATCGACATCCTGCCCAACGTGATCGCCCCGATCATCGTCTACACGAGCCTGCTGATCCCGGTGTCGATCGTGGCCGAGGCGTCTCTGTCCTTCCTCAACGTCGGCATCCCCCCGCCCACGTCGGACTGGGGGGCGATGATCGCGGATTCACAGTCCGTCTTCGAGTACGGGGCGTGG
Source organism: Actinomycetes bacterium (assembly GCA_025964635.1). GTDB lineage: Bacteria > Actinomycetota > Actinomycetes > Streptosporangiales > Streptosporangiaceae > RYN-230. Next base: position 5,551 of record JAOPYP010000395.1, read on the forward strand.
TGGTACCTGGTGTTCCCCAGCCTGGCGCTGCTGATCACCACGCTCGCGTTCAACATCTTTGGTGATGGCGTGCGGGATGCATTCGACCCGCGCGGCGGCCAGCTGTTCGTCTAGGGAGTCCACGTGGCCCGCTTTCTCCTCCGCCGCATTTTCCAGGGCATCATCGTGCTCTGGCTCATCACCGTCGGCGTCTTCGCGATCTTCTTCATCGGCCCGGGCGCGAAGCAGGTACCCCGCGTCCTGGCCGGCAAGAACGCCACGCCGCAGGTCGTCGCCGAGGTGACCAAGCGCCTGCAGCTCGACCGGCCCATCTACGAGCAGTACTGGCACTTCGTATGGCTGCTGCTGCACGGCAACCTGGGGTACTCCTTCTACCACGGCCAGTCGGTGAACTCGGTGCTGAAGGCCGCGTTCCCGATCACGCTGTCCCTCGTCATCGGGGCGGCCATCATCTGGGTCGTGCTGGGCGTGCTCAGCGGCGTGCTGTCCGCGGTCAAAAACCGGTCGGTCGCGGACCGCGTGTTCACCGGCGTGGCCCTGTTCTTCTACTCGATGCCGACGTTCGTGCTGGGGCTGCTGCTCCTGCTGGTCTTCTACTACGAGCTCACCATCCACGGCATCCACGCGTTCCCGGCCACCTACATCCCGTTCAGCCAGAGCGCGACCGGGTGGTTCCGCTCGCTGATCCTGCCCTGGTTCACGCTCGCCCTGGTGTCGGCGGCGACTTACACCCGGCTGACCCGGGGATCGATGCTGGACGTGATGAACGAGGACTACATCCGCACCGCCCGGGCCAAGGGCCTGTCCGAGCGACGGGTGATCTTCCGGCACGCGCTGCGGGCGGCACTGACCCCGATCGTCACCCAGTTCGGCCTGGACGTGGGCATCCTGCTCGGCGGCGCGGTCATCACCGAGGTCGTCTTCTCGATGCCGGGCCTCGGGTACACCGCGGTGGCTTCCATCACCCAGCAGGACCTGCCGGTGATCATCGGCGTGGTCATCCTCGCCTCCGCCGCCGTGGTGGTGGCGAACATCGTGGTGGACGCGTTCTACGCCGTGCTGGACCCCCGGGTCCGCCTGCACTGAGCTAGTCCGGGGGG
>JAOPYP010000409.1 GCA_025964635.1 Actinomycetes bacterium
CAGAAAGATCAGGTAAACACAAGGTTACGGGGTATCCCCATTCTGGGGTGTGACGCTGTCCTGGCATAAGTCCTTGGGCCGGCCCAATGACTAGATGTAGTTATGATATTGCTCTAAGTAAGAGCGAATGGTTCAGGGTGATCGGCCGCGTCCCGCCGAGAGCGTCGTCAGGACCCGCCCCGGCCTCACCTAGCGGGCACGCGTATCTCCCGGAACGGGTTCCGGGGGATACGCGCGCTGCCTTCAGATGCCCGCGTGGACCGCGCCCGGCGGCACTGCTCCGCCTGGCGACGACTGGCTCGCGGTGCGGTATGCCGGTGTCGTGAGGTACCCAGATGGTGGCGGGCTGGACGCGGCTGAGCGGGCCCGCCGGGAGCAGGTGCGGCTGGCTGCCGCAGAGTTAGTTGAGACGGGGGCCCAGTGACCGGGAGGTGGCCCGGCATTTCCGCGTGTCGTGGATGCCGGCGAACTGGTGGCGGCGGGGCGCTGGCCGCCGGGGCTGCCGGGCGTTCGTGTCACAGGGCGCGGGCGGCGTGAAGTGCAGCTGAGCGCGGCCCAGCTGCGCGAACTGCGGACGCTGCTGGACGTCGGGCCGGCGGCCTGGGGCTGGGATGAGAACCAGTGCTGAACGCTGGCGTGGATCACCGAGGCCGTGCGCCGCCGGATCGGGGTGGAGTGCACGCTGGCGGGGATAGATGTGCTGCTGCACCGGATCGGCTGGAGCGTGCAGGTCCCCGGGAGACGGCCGCCGAGCGCGACGCGGCGGCGATCGCTGCGTGGCGGGAGGAGACCTGGCCGGTGGTAAAAGGACGGCGGCGGACCTGGGCGGGTGGATCTTCTTCGAAGACGAGTCCGGCCAGGGCGTAAGGCCGCCCAAGGGACGTACCCGGGGACGGCGCGGCACCAGCAGCTCACCGGCCCGCTGGTGGTCGTCTGGGACAATCTCAATTCCCACGTCAGCGCCACGATGGCCGAGCTGGTCGCCGCGCTCCTCGAAGGCTTCCTCGCCAGGGAACAAGGACACGAAAACGCTGCCGAGCGACCCCAGGCTCAGCAATCCCCCCACCGGACCCCCGGTAAGCAAGGCCGCCAGGAGTACCAGTGCCGCAAGCACGCCCGTGCCGAAGACGCGCGTTCGCCCGGCGTCAGGTTCGCGTGTGCCGGGGACTGGCCTTTGCCGGCCCGGCCTTAGCGGAGGCGGCGTGGCGTCACGCGTCAAGATTGCTGTCTCGTAGCGACAACTGACAGTTCATGTCTCGTCCTCCGGCCCTCGTTGGCAGTAGTTGTCAGATGTCATTAGATGACATTATGTGTGATGCCGAGTACGATGACGCGTGTGGAGGTGACTGTGGGGGAGATCACGCCCCAGGCGGCCGCCGCCTTGCCCGGCGGTGAACCTGCGGTGGCTCTTGCTGATCCGGGTCCGGGGCGGCGGCAGCGCAAGAAGCAGCTCACGCGCGACGCCCTGATCGAGGCGGCCATGGAGCTGTTCGCGGCCAAGGGGTACGACCGCACGGCGGTGCACGAGATCACCGACGCGGTGGACGTCTCCGAGCGGACCTTCTTCCGGTACTTCGCCAGCAAGGAAGACCTGGTGCTGTCTTTTGTCCGGGACGGGGCGACCGCGTTCGCCGAGGCGCTGGCGGCCCGGCCGCCGCAGGAGGAACCGCTCACCGCAGCCCGCCAGGCGTTCCAGGCCTCGCTCCGCCGGCTACCCGGCGACACCGGCGACGTGGCCTCCTACCTATCGGTGATGGAGCTGATCGACTCCACGCCCGCGCTGCTGGCCGCCTACCTGCGGTACATCCACGACCACGACCACGAGATCATCCGGGTGCTCGCCGAGCGCGAGGGCGTCGACCCGGCCACTGACCGGCGGCCCCGGGTGCTCGCGGCCATGATCGGCGCGCTGGTGTTCCTGGCTAACCGGGACTGGCGGGCGGGCGGCGACCCGAGCGCCGAGGCCATGTCCGCCGCCTTCGACGCCTACGCCGGCGAGGTCACCTCGGCCCTCAGCGGTCACTGGCCTGCCCGGTGAGGCCTGCCCCGCGCCGGACGGCCCGGTAAGGCCGGGCCGTACCCTATTTGTGCCGGAAAGGGATAACTGCGGGAAGGGTGCCCGCTAATCCGGCGATACTGCCGCGTTTGCGCCCCGATAAGCCCGGAAAGGCTTTATATAAAAGCATGGTGGGTAGCTATGGAAAATGCGGACGCTTGCCAAAGCTGCGGCCAGTTCGCTGGTAGCCCTGGGCATCGGGCTGGCGTTCGCCGTGGTCTGCGTGGCGGCCATCGGCATACTGGGAACCCGTTCCTCGTCACGGCAGGGAAATCAGATCGCGAGTGACGAGCTGGCCACGTCGACGGTGACGGGCCAGCTGGCCCGGGACATGGACATGGCGTACGCCGCCGGGCAGGCGGCCTTCCTCGTCCCCGAGCCTGCGGAACGGTCACGGCTCCTCGGCTCGCTGTACACGCGCCTTCTTCCGGCGGCCGACGCCCGGCTCTCCACCCTCGAGCGCCTCCACGCACATGATTCGCCCGCTGAGCAGGCCGGAATCCGGCGGCTCGCCCGGCAGTGGGCTGCCGTCCGCGGTCTCCTCAGCCCGACGAGCGTGGCAGCCCATCCGGCGTCGGCGCTCGCCTCCCAGCTCACGGGCGCCTATCAGCCGGTGAGCGCCCACCTTGACCGCCTGCTCCTCAACGAGCGGCGTGACGGGCACGCGGACCACGTGGACGCGTCCGCGAGCGCGGCGCGGACGTACTGGCTCATCGCCGGGGTGGCCGTGCTCGGCCTCGTGGCCGGCGGCCTGCTTCTGCTGTCCGGGATCCGCCGTATCCACCGGAACCTGGAGCCCGGCCAGGATCAGGCGGAGTTCGCGGACACCCTGCAGATCGCCGGCGACGAGGACGAGGCGCACCTGCTGCTCCAGCGCCACCTCGAACGTACGCTCGCGGGGACCACTGCCATCGTGCTCAACCGGAACAACAGCGCGGACCGGCTGGAGGCGGTCACGCCGCTGACGGCTGGCTCGCCGCTCGCGGAAACCCTGCGTGGCGCGGAGCCCCGGTCGTGCCTGGCCGTCCGGTCCGGCCGGACGTACCGCCAGAACGGAGGGCGGCGGGCCCTGCTCGCCTGCCCCGTGTGCGTCCCGTGCCCGGGCGCCTCGTCGTGTGTTCCGCTCACGGTCGGTGGCGAGGTGATCGGCTCGGTTCTGCTCAGCCGGACGGTTCCTTACGGCGAGGCCGAGGAGCAGCAGATCCGGGAGTCTGTCGGCCAGGCAGCTCCCGTCCTCGCGAACCTCCGCAACCTGGCCGTCGCGGAGATCCGCGCCGCGACGGACGGCCTGACCGGGCTGCCCAACAAGCGTGCGGTCACGGACGCGATGAAGCGCATGTTCGCGCAGGCCTCGACGACGGCGTCGCCCCTCGCGCTGCTGCTCCTCGACCTCGACCACTTCAAGCAGATCAATGACCAGCGGGGCCATCCCGTGGGGGACCAGGTCCTGGCGAACGTCGGTGCCGTGCTTCGCAGCGTGCTGCGGACCCGGGACTTCGCCGGGCGTAACGGCGGGGAGGAGTTCGCGATCCTCCTCCCCGATACCGGGCTCCCCGCGGCCATGGAGATCGCCGAGCGGGTCCGCGCGGCGGTGGAAGAGATCTCCCTGCCCGGCACCGACGTCTCGGTCACGGCCTCGCTCGGGGTGGTCGGCTTCCCGGATCACGCCACGTCGCTGGACCGGCTCGAGTGGCTCGCCGACGCGGCGCTCTACCTCGCCAAGCGGCAAGGCCGGAACCGGGTCGAGCTGGCCGACCCGGCCGCCGGCGACCCGGCCGCCGGCGACCCCCCGGACGACCTGCCCGGGGCGGGTCAGGGTTTCCGGGCCACGCCGACCAGGACCCAGAACTTGCTGGGGTCAGCAGGCACGTCGGCGGGGGAGTCCGGCCGCCACTGAGGGATGTAGACCAGCCCGGGATCCAGCAGCTCGAAGCCGTCGAAGAACCGCAGGATGTCCGCGCGCGAGCGCATGTGGATGTCCGTGGAGACGCTGCGGTTGTACACCGTCTCGGCGGCCTGGGCCACCGCGGGCCTGCTCTCATCGGTAGCGTGGGCCAGCACGAGGTAGCTGCCGGGCGCGAGCGCGTCGCGCAGCGTGGCCACGATCCGCCACGGATCCTCGGCGTCGGTGATGAAATGCAGAACCATGACGAGCAGCAGCCCGGCCGGCTGGCTGAAGTCGATCAGCCGCCGGACGGCCGGGTTGCCGAGGATCTTCTCCGGGTCGCGCAGGTCCGCGCGGAGGACGGCGGCGTCCTGGTTCCCGGCCAGGATGGCCTTGCTGTGCGCGATCGCGACCGGGTCAATGTCGGCGTAGACCACCCGCGCCCCCGGGCTGGCCTCCTGGGCGACCTCGTGCACGTTCCCCTGGGTGGGGATGCCGGAACCGATGTCCAGGAACTGGCCGATCCCGGCGGCGGCGAGGAACCGCACCGCCCGGCCGAGGAACGCGCGATTGGCCCGGGCGCCCGCCCTGGCGTTGGGCTCGACCGCGGTGATCGCGCGGGCGAGGTCCTGGTCAGCCAGGAAGTTATGGCGGCCGCCCAGCCAGTAGTCGTAGACCCGGGCCACGTTTGCCCGCTTGGCGTCCACCCCCGGGGGCACCCAGTCCGGCTCGCCGGCCATCCCGCCTCCCTGTCCTCCCCTCACGCCCGTGGTGCATCCGGGCCGCTCGGGGCGGTTGTTCTGCGGCGCGCGGCAGATTTTACTTCCCGTTTTGAGATACATTTCTTTTTTCGCACGATATCGCAGGGTACGGGCAATGGCTGCCGGTACCGCGTGGCCGCTGGCGCCAATGGCTCGCGGCCATTGCCGGAGAGGCCGCTGCGAGGGGGGTACTGGCCGGCAAGGACTGGTGCAGATACCGGTGGCGGCACAGAAGGCGGGGGATCACGGGTCTGCGCTGCCCAGGCGGCGCGGGCCGGACCTGACCGGCCTGGCCGCGTTCACCCTGGATTCCGCGGGCCGGGTGGCCTCGTGGCCGGTGTCCGCCGGGCGGCTGTTCGGGCACCCCGCGCCCGCGGTGGCCGGGAGCCACGTGTGTGACGTGCTGATGACCGGCCCTGGCCAGCGTGAGCTGGCTGGTGCGGCGCTGGCCGAGGTCGCGGCGGGCCGGGTCTGGACCGCGACCGTGAGCATGGCGTTCGCGGGCGGCAGCGGCCCGGTCGCGCTCCGCTGGGAGCCGCTGGGCGGCCCGGACGCGGGCGTGCTGGTCATCGGGCAGCACGTCTCGCCGGACGTGGGCCCCGGCTGGCTGCGTGAGGCGGCCGACCGGATCGGCACCACGCTGGATCTTCCCCGCACGGCGCGGGAGGTCGCCGATGTCGCGGTGCCCGCGTTCGCCGACGTGGCCGTCATTTTCGTGTTCGAGCGGCTGCTCGCCGCCGACGAGCCAGTCTCGTCCCAGACCGGGCACGGCGCGGTGGTACGGCGGCTGGTGGCCCGGGTGGCCGGCCAGCCTGCCGCGGTGACCGACAGCGTGCTGCGCCCGGGTGAGGTGCTGGTCTTCGGGGACGACTCGCCCAGCTTCCGCGCCATGCACACGCGCAGCCCGGTCCTGTTCGACCGGCTCGATGAGGAGAGCGCGGAGCGGATCGCCCGCCGCCCCGGCGGCCGTGACCTGGCGTCTGGCTGGGCGTCGTTCCTGTCCGTGCCCCTGGTGGCCCGGGGGGTGGTGCTGGGGTGCGCGACGTTCGGGCGGGCGCCGCAGAGCCCGGACTTCGGGCCCGCGGACGTCGCCGCCGCGGGCGAACTCGCCTCCCGGGCCGCGGTGTGCATCGACAACGCCCGCCTGTACCACCGGGAACGGCGGACCGCGTTCGCGCTGCAGCGGGGCCTCCTGCCGGGCGAGCCGCGCGTCCCGGCGGCCATGGAAGTAGCGCACCGGTACCTGCCGGTGGGCGCCAGCATGGTGGGCGGGGACTGGCATGACATCGTCGCGCTGCCCGGCGCCCGGGTGGCCCTGATCGTGGGCGACGCGATGGGGCACGGCCCGGAGGCGGCGGCCGTGATGGTGCAGTTGCGCACCGCCGCGCACCTCCTGGCCGGCCTGGACCTGCCCCCCGGCGAAGTGCTGGCCCGGCTCGACGCGCTGGCCGCGGGCATGCCCACGTCGCCGTACGCCACGTGCATGAGCGCCGTGATCGACACAGCGGCCAGCACCTGCGTGCTCGCCGCGGCCGGCCACCCGCCCCCCGTGCTCGCGCTGCCGGGTGGCGCGACGCAGGTGCTGGCCGTGCCCGCCGGGCTCCCGCTCGGGCTCAGCGCCGGTACTTTCGAGGCCGCCCAGGTCACCCTGCCGCCCGGGGCCACGCTCGCGCTGTACACCGACGGGCTGGCGGAAAGCCGCACCCGGCCGCTGGACGACGGCATCGCGGCCCTCCGTGACGCGCTCGGCTCCGCCCTCGACCAGCCCGGTACGCCGCTGGACAGCGCCTGCGAGACCGTCACGCAGGCGCTGCGCCAGCGCGGCGAGGACGACATGACCCTGGTCCTGGCGCGCATCCGCCGGTAAGCGCCGGCCCGCGTCACGCCCCGGACGCCGCGGCCGCCGCCCCGGTCAGCTGACCCTGAGCGGGTCCAGGCCGCCCTCCGGATCCGCGGCGGGGACCTGGCCGCCGGGTTCCACGGCCAGCCGGGGCAGGATGCGGTCCAGCCAGCCGGGCAGCGTCCAGTTGGCCGGGCCGATGAGGTGCATGAGGGCGGGGACCAGCAGGCTGCGGATGACCAGGGCGTCGATCAGCACCGAGAACCCCAGCGCGAAGCCGAACTCCTGCAGGATCCGGTGCCCGCCAAGCAGGAACGACCCGAAGACCACGATCATGATGCAGGCCGCGGCCGAGATGATCCGGCCCGTCTTGGCCTGGCCGAGGGTGACGGCCAGGTGGTTGCGCAGAGCCGCCTGGCGGCCCAGGGCGGCCAGTTTCCCGGTCTGCGTGTGGTGCAGGTGATGCCACTCCTCCTGCATCCGGCTGACCAGGAACACCTCGTAGTCCATGGACAGCCCGAACAGTACGGAGAACATGACCACCGGGACGAAGGCGTCGATCGGGCCGGTCCCGGACAGGCCGAGGATGGAGCTGCCCCAGCCCCAGGTGAAGACCGCGTTCAGGGCGCCGAGGGCGGCGCCGACGGAGAGCAGGTTCATGACCGAGGCCACTAGCGGGATGAGCAGGCTGCGGAACACCATCATGAGCAGCAGGAAGGCCAGGACCACGACCACCGTAATGAATAGGGGGAGCTTGTCCGTGAGCGCGTGCGAGAAGTCGATGTTGGTCGCCGTCACCCCTCCGACATGGACAGCCAGGCCGGTGCCTTGCTCGGCTCGCGGGATGAGCGCATCCCGGAGGTGGTTCACGAGGCTGACCGTCTGGCCGGCCTGCGGCCCCGTCGCCGGGTACACGGTGGCCAGCACCACCCGGCGGTCCGGCGAGGTGACGGCGGGCGTCACCGATGCCACCCCCGGCGCGTGCCCGGCGGCGGCCAGGAGGCGGCCGAACGCAGTAACGCCGGCTGAGGAGCCCGGGCGGGCCGCCAGTTCAAGCG
>JAOPYP010000423.1 GCA_025964635.1 Actinomycetes bacterium
GTCGCGGCCTTCCCCGGCCCCGGCGTCATCCGCCCCGGCGTCTCCGGCCGCGGTGTCCTCAACCAGGCTGATGGGCCGCGCCGCGGCAATCCCGGTGAACAGGCTCAGCCGGGTCGCGCTCCCGGACCGGCTGCCGAGGTCGCGCAGCCGGGCCGTGATCCCGTCCTCCCGCCGGGGCTGGCCGGCCCGGCCGGCCGCGAGCGGGTTCCCGTGCGGCTTCAGGGCCGACACCATCAGCGGCAGGTCCGCGGCGCAGAGGCTGGCCGCCGCCGGGTGCGGGCCCGGGTGCAGGCCGGTCTCGCAGGCCAGCAGGTCATGGTTGTAGTCCTGGCCGGCTTCGCCGAAGCCCGCGTCCCGCCAGTCCCCGGGGCCGGCGGCCAGCGCGTACTCGAACGTGTGGCTCCAGTGCTGCCAGGCGAAGCTGCTCCCGTCCGGCGCGGTCCGCGCGTCGCCGTCGATCCACACCCCGGAGGGCCACGCGCTGCACGAGCGCATCAGCGCGATGTGCAGGGTGCCGTCCGGCGAGACCAGGCTGCCCGGCGTACCGCGGTTCAGCAGCGCCACCGAGCGCGGTGCGAGCGCGGGCTCGTGCTCATCCGTCCCCGCGCCGGGCAGCGTGGTGACCTCGATCACCGAGTCGGCCAGGTCGGCGGTGACCGCGGCCGCCGCGGCGGCCAGGTCCGGGCCGGCCACCACCAGCACCGGCAGGTCGCGGAACCCGCGCACGTCGGCCCCGGGCGCGAACGCCGCCGCACGGGACCGCGCGGCCGGGATCCACAGCCGGGCACTGCCGCCGTCGGCGAGCAGGCGGCTGAGCTCACGGGCCGCGCCCGGCCCGGCCGCGTCGAGGAGCCGGGCGGTCCACGGGTTCTGTTCCGGGCCGCCCAGCGCGATCCGCACGTCAGGCAGGTTGGAGTCCAGGTCAATGGAGCCATAGCGCGGCCCGCCCGGCCACGAGCACGTGGCCGTGACCCCCTGCCCGGCGAGGGCCGCGACCAGGTCACGGAGGGCCGCGGACAGGCCGTTGCGGAAAAAGGCGGGGCCGGGCGGGGCCGGGGCAGCCGGGAGGATCACCTCAGCCACCCCCAGCGCGGCCTCCTGCCGGGCGCCACCCGGCTCGCGCCAGGCGGCCCGCGCGGTAGAGCCCAGCCCGAACCACTCGTGAGCCGGGTTGTCCAGCGTGAACGGGTACTCGGCGACGTCCGCGTCGGCGCTGCCGAACGAGCGGCCCACCACCGCGGTCGCGCCCTGGTAGATGGGCAGGCCGCCGGGCACCTCCGCGGGGAAGCGCACCCGCAGCAGCCGGTCCTGCCCGATCGAGCCGTCCACGTGGGTGCGGAACTCGATCCGTTCCGCCCCGTCCCACAGCAGCGTCTCCTGGGTGACCCGCAGATCGCCCAGGGCCAGCTCGGCGACCAGCCGGGCGCCCAGCGGGCAGCGTTGCGCGGTGACCTTGGCGCTGGCGGCGCCCGAGCCGGTGCCGGGCCCCTTGGGGGACAGCAGCCACGGGCCCTCGCCCCAGCGCGGGTGGGAGGCGTATTCCTCCTGGAGGAGCAGCTCGTTGCCGCCGGGCTGGTCTGCCTCGCCGCCGCGCCGCAGCACCCCGGCCCCGGTCCGCTTGTCCACGATGCGGGCGAGCGTGCCGCCGCGGGCCGGGTCGGCCTCGACCAGGAACCTCTCGTTCTCGATCACCGTGCCGGGCTGCGGTTCCCAGCCGTCCGGGCCCGGCGTGGCCCCGGGCGCCGGGGTGACCCAGTAGGTCCGGTAGCCCAGCGCGGGCACGTCCGCGGCCCGGAAGGTGAGCGTGACCGCGGCGAGCGTGCCGTCCGGGTGCCGCTGGGCCGCCTCGGCCAGGAACGGCACTGCCTCGCCCGCCTGATCACCCAGGGTGATCCAGCCGGGGCCGGGGGCGGTGAACTCCAGGCCGGCGCGGACCACGCCGGACCGCGCCCAGGACAGCGTGTTGAACACGGTGAGGGCCCGCCCGCCGGCCGGCCCGGCTGGGCTGCCGGGCAGGCCGGCTTCCGCCTGGGCGGCCTGGCGGCCGGGCAGCGGGGGACCGGGCGGCCGGGTGTCGGCCAGGCCCGCCAGGTAGGCCGCCGCGTCGCGGCGGGCGTCGTCACCGCGCTGCCAGGCCTCCCGCCACCCGCCGAGCAGGTCCAGGTAGACCTGATCCGACTCGGTCCCGGTGATCGCGTCGTGATGCGCGCCGAAGACCAGCTGGCGCCAGGCCTTGTCCAGCGATTCCGCCGGGTAGTGCGCCCCGGCCAGCCAGGCCAGGGTGGCCAGCCGCTCGGCCTCGCCGACCGCGATCTCCGCCGCGCGCTGGCCCTGCTTGGTGTCGACGTAGGACACGTCCTTGCCCGGGTACACCGGATTCATGTCCCGGGTCTGCGGCACCAGCCAGGCGCCGCGCTGGGCGGCGTCCTCGCGCACCGCGGCGAAGAACTCGCGGGGCAGCGCGGTCACGAACCGCGGCCAGGCATACCTCGCGTTCCAGTCCCGGTGGATCGCGGTCACCCAGCGGCTCGGGATGACGTGGTCGGCCCCGACCGGCAGCAGCACGTTCCGGGTCGCGGCGACCGGGGCGAGCGTGCGGAACTGGCCCAGCGCGTCCTGTTCCGCCGCGCCCAGGTCGGCGGCCTGGTGGGTGCCCCAGCCGGCGCCGTAATGGTTAGGCATGTAGCTGGTGAGCAGGCCCTGCCCGTCGGGGGAGACCCACTCGAACTCGCTGCGCATCTGCATCCGGGCGTTGTCCCCGACGGTGCGCTGCGGGCCCCACTGGTGGTACGGGCCCCGGGCCCAGGACGACTCGGACAGCCCGGCCGCGGCCATCAGCCCGGGGTAACCCGGGTCATGGCCGAACGCATCCAGCATCCACGCGGTGCGCGGGTCGCCCCCGGCCACATCCCGCTGATAGGCCAGGCCATAGACCGCGTTCCGGATGGTCGACTCGGCACCGGTCAGGTTGGTGTTGGGCTCGTTATAGTTCCCGCCCACCATCTCGACCCGGCCCTCGGCGAGGAACCGGCGCAGGTCGGCCCGGTCCTCGGGATGGGTGTCCAGGTAGGGCTTGAGGTAGTCGATCTCGGCCAGGACGAACTTGTAGTCCGGGTCCCGCCGGGCCTCGTCGAGGTGCGCCGCCACGAGCTCGAACGCCGTGCGCACCTCGGGCAGGCTGCCGTCCTCGCCGGGCAGCAGCAGCCGGGACTCGGTGAACTGGCCCTGGGTGTCCCACCACACCGGGTCGTAGTGGAAATGGCTGACCATCCACATGGTCCAGCCGGTCTCGGCCACCCTGATCTCGGCCGCCTGCTCCGCCCGGCCTCCCGTGGTCCCGGCCGGAGGGGTGCTCCCGGCCAGCGGCAGGCCCTCGGCGATCGCGGTGACCTGCCGCGGGCTGCCCGGCACGGCGGGCGCGGCGATGTCCACGCCCACCTCGGCCACGTGCCCGGCCCCGGGCGGGGCCAGGTCCAGCCGCACCGGTACCGGCGTGCTCACCCCGGGGCCCTCGACCCGGACCATGACCGGCGCGCTGGCCGGGCCGGGCTGCTGCGGGCCGTCGTCCAGCACCGTGACCCGGACGATCTGCAGCGGGTGCCCGGCGCTGCCGCCGAACAGGTCCGTGCCGGCCACGCTGGTGATACGCATGGCCCCATCGTGACACGCGCGCGGCGCCCGGCATGGGCCCGGATGGGCGGCGTCCCGGTAGCGCGGCGGTAACCCCGGGGCCGCGGTAGCAGGCAATCGTCTGCATTGGTGGATACCATTCAGGTCTGACGGTCGCCAGCGTGCGGGTACCTGGGTGTGTCCCGGGCAGCCCGGCCGGCGCGGGCGCAGGATAGACGGGGCGCCCACCGGGCGCGCGCACAACGGAAGCGGGGTGGCTGCCAGTGGCTGATCCGCCGGTGACCTTGAAGGATGTCGCCGCGCGGGCGCGGGTGCACCCTGCCACCGCGTCCCGGGCGCTGAACCCCGAGACCCGGCTGCTGGTGCGCGAGGACACCGCCCAGCGGGTGCTCGAGGCGGCGGCCGCTCTCGGGTACCGCCCGAACACCGTGGCGCGCAGCCTGCGCACCCGCCGCTCGCACAGCGTCGGGGTGCTCATCCCGGACCTCAACAACCCGCTGTTCCCGCCGATCGTGCGCGGCATCGAGGACCGTCTCGCGGCCGCGGGCTACGTGGCGCTGATCGGGAACACCGACGGGGACGCCGACCGGGAGCGGATGCTGTTCGAGCAGATGCGCGCCCGGCACGTGGACGGCCTGGTGCTGGCCACCGTGCACCTGGGCGACCCGCTGCTCGCCGAGTCCGCCCGCGCGGACCTGCCGGTGGTGCTGATGAACCGGCTGGCCCACGACTACAGCCTGCCGTCGGTCTCGGTGGACAACGAGCGCGGCATCCGGATGGCCGTGGCCCACCTGGCCGGGCTCGGGCACACCCGCATCGCGCACATCGCCGGCCCGCAGGAGGTCTCGACCGGTCTCGCCCGGTACCGGGGCTTCATCGCCGCCATGGAGGCGCACGGCCTGACCGCCGATCCCGACCTGATCGTGACCGCGAAATCGTTCTCCATCGACGAGGGCATGCGCTGCGCCCAGCTGCTGATGGAGCGCGATGCGAGCTGCACCGCGGTGGCGGCGGCCAACGACATGCTGGCCATCGGCTGCTACGCGGCGCTGGACGAGGTCGGCCTGTCCTGCCCGGCCGACCTGTCCGTGGTCGGGTTCAACGACATGCCGTTCATCGACCGGCTGCGGCCGCCGCTGACCACGATCCGCTTCCCGCACTACCAGGTCGGCACCGAGGCCGCCCAGCTGCTGCTGGAACGGATCGCCGGGCACACCGGGCCGGTCAAGGTCCTGTTCCTGGCCCCCGAGCTGGTGGTGCGCGGCTCGACCGGGCCGCCGGGGGCGACGGGCACCCCGCCCGGCCCCGGGCCAGGCCGGGCGGTTCAGCCATCCGGCCCGGACCGCTGAGCCGGACGGGCGCCGCCCGGGCGCAGGGGAGTCCCTAGCGTCCGGAAATTCTCCGGTATCGAACTGATCATGTCGGTTGACAGCGGCCTGACCTGTGCGCAAGGCTTCGTGCAAACGATTGTTACTGCAGGGGGTGACCTGATGGCAGGGCACGGTAACGAACTCCGGCTGGGATGGCTGGGTACCGGGCGGATGGGCTTCAACCTGGTCCGGCGCCTGCTCGAGGCCGGCTGTGATGTTGCCGTCTACAACCGCACGCGGGCCAAGGCCGAGCCGCTCGCCGCGCTGGGAGCCAAGATCGTCAGCTCGCCGGCCGGGCTCAGCGGGCGGGACATCGTCTTCGCCACGGTGGGCACGCCCCAGGACCTGATCGACGCGGTCCTCGGCGAGGACGGCCTGGCCACCGGGGAGTCGGTGCCCGCCATCCTGGTGGACTGCTCGACGATCTCAGCGGATGTCTCGATGCAGATCCGGGAGCAGCTCGCCGCCCACGGCACCGAGCTGCTGGCCGCGCCGGTGATGGGCAATCCGAAGGTGGCGAGCGTCGGGAAGCTCACTCTCGCGGTGTCCGGGCCGCAGGGTGCTTTCGACACCGCCCGGCCGTATCTGGACCTGCTCGGCGCCGGGGCCACATATGTCGGCGACGGCGAACTCGCGCGGACAGTAAAGCTTTGCCATAACTTGTTCCTCGGCGTCGTCAGCCAGTCCCTCGCGGAAGTGACGATCCTGGCCCAGAAGAGTGGCGTGAGCCGGACCGCGTTCCTGACGTGCCTTAATAAAAGCGTGATGGGTTCGCAGTTCACTCGTTACAAATCACCGGCTTTCGCGAACCTGGACTTTCATCCGACGTTTACCGCTTCCTTGCTGCGCAAGGACTTTGACCTCGGCCTGGCTGCAGCCAGGGAGCATGAGGTGCCCATGCCGGTCGCGTCCCTCGTGCACCAGATCGTGCAGACGCTTATCGGGCATGGATACGGAGAGCAGGATTTCGCGGCCCTAGTCGAGCTGGAAGCGCAGTCGTCCGGCCTTCAGCTGGAGAGCGAAAATTCTGACATCTCGGACGGACTGGAGCAAGCCGACGCGAACGGGGGCAATGCAGTACCGTGAGCCATTGTCCCCCGGCCAGCTCACATTGCAGCCATCCGAGCCCCCCGCGGACGCGCCTCATAGCGCGGGCTGCAGCTGGCTTTACCCACAGGAGATTCCTGATCTGGAAGGAGGACCGGATGAAACCTCACCGCACCCGGTTCTTGTCTCTCACCGCCGTCACAGCGACGGCGGCCATGGTCCTCGCTGCGTGCAGTAGCAGCAGCAGCGGGACCGGCTCGTCCAGCAATGGCAGCAAGTCGCCGATCCTGATCGGCACGTCGCTGTCGCTGACTGGTGACTTCTCTGCGGACGGCAAGGCTTTCCAGCGCGGCTACCAGCTCTGGGCAAGCGACCTGAACAGCCACGGCGGCCTGCTCGGCCGCCAGGTCAAGATGGTGTTCCTCAATGACTCCAGCGACCCGACCACGGTGGCGACCAACTACACCAAGCTCATCGCGCAGCAGCACGTGTCCCTGGTGTTCGGGCCGTTCTCGACGCTGCTCACCGTGCCCGCCGCGAAGGTCGCGGCCCGGTACGGGTACGCATTCCCGGAGGGCGCGGGCGGCGGACCCTCGGCCTATCAGCTGAACCTGCCGAACCTCGTCAACCCGAGCCCGCCGATTGCGGACCAGCTGGTGCCCTTTGCCCAGTGGGTGGCCTCGCTGCCCGCCAGCCAGCGGCCGAAGACCGCCGCGTACCCGCAGGTGAATGACCCGTTTGCGGACCCGATGACGCAGGCTGCGGAGGCCATCCTGTCGAAGGCCGGCGTGAAGACGGTCTACTCGAAGATCTACCCGGCGGAGAACCCCGACTTTAAGGCGGGCGCTGACGCGGTGGCCGCCACCGGGGCCCAGATGGTCGTGCTGGGGGCGGTGGACATTCCCACGTCCGCGGCGTTCATCCAGGCCTTCGAGCAGCAGCACTACAACCCGAAGATCTTCGCTGCCACCTCCGGCCCGGACCAGGGATCCGCTTTCACCAGCGCGATCGGCGGGACCGGCAAGGCCACCGGGATCATGGTCCCCGGCGGCTGGTACGGCGGGATCAAGAACCCGCTGAGCCAGGCGATGGTCACGTCGTACCTCGCCAAGTACCACGGCACCGCCTCCGGCATCAACGCGGACGTGGCGGAGGCCTACTCAGTCGGCCAGATCACCGCGGCCGCGGCCACCGCGACCAAGGGCACGGACAACAAGAAGATCATCGCCTACTGGCACAGCGGGGTCACGATTCCGACCGTGCAGGGACCGGTGAAGTTCAACAGCTCGGGCCAGAACACGGTCGCGCAGAAGTTCATCTTCCAGTGGCAGAAGGGCGGCAACTTCGCCCAGGTGCTGCCGAGCAGCGCGAGCGGCTCGGTGTCTGTCATCAACCCGAAGCCCAACTGGTAGAGCCGAGCACGTCAGAGGGAATGAATTAGCACGCCAATGCGGTGCGCGGAGTGGCACGGGCCACCGGGCCTGGGATCGGGGCAAAGCGGGTTTTCCCCGGCCAGTAAAGGCATACGGTGCCAGTGCGCTCCGCGCACCGGGGCACAGCAGGTGCCTCGGCGCGGTCGCAGGGAAGGAGAAGGTAGATGAGGCGCCCCACCCGCCCCAGGTTCCTGCCGCTCACCGCCGCCAGCGCCGTGACCGTGCTGGCCGTCGCCGCTTGCGGTAGTACCGCCGCCAGCACCACCTCCAGCACCAGCTCGGCCAAGCCGATCACGGTCGGCATCTCGCTCCCGCTGACCGGCTCGTTCGCCGCGGACGGCCAGGCCACCCGCAACGGATATGAGCTGTGGGCCAGTGACGTGAACACCAACGGCGGGCTGCTCGGCCGCCCGGTCCGGCTGAAGATCATGGACGACAAGAGCAACGAGAAGCTGGTGACCAGCCAGTACACCCAGCTGATCACGCAGGACCACGTGGACCTGACGCTGGCGCCGTTCTCCACCCTGCTCACTAACGACGCGCTGCCGCCGACCGCTAAATACGGGTACGCGCTGCCGGCCGGCTCGGCCACCGGCAACCTGGTGTTCGGGATCCCCACGGGCCCGACGTTTCACAATCTGTTCAGCGTCAGCGTGCCCGTGGCCCGCGCCATGAACCCGTTCACCAACTGGGTGGTCACGCTTCCGCCGAACGACCGGCGGACCGCGGCATACCCGATGGTGGACGATCCGTTCTCCGTCCCGCCCGTGCAGACCACC
>JAOPYP010000434.1 GCA_025964635.1 Actinomycetes bacterium
CGGCTGACGTCGCCGATCACCGCGCTGTAACCGTAGCGGTGCGGCCGGGAGATGACCCGCTCGTCCACGCGGGGGAACTCCTGGAAGCGGTCGTCGAGGCGCTGCTGGGTGACCTTCCCGGCCGCCGGGTCCACGATCCAGCGGTCCAGGGTCAGCGGGCCGCGGCCATCCAGGGTGGAGACGTCGTAGGCGCCCTGGTACCGGCACAGGTCGATGACCACCCGGCCATCGTCCTCGTCGTAGGCGTTGAGGGTGTGGAAGACCCAGCACGGGTCAACGTCGAACCAGCGGATGTCCCCGGGGCTGCCGTCGCGGGGAAGCAGGCCGACCCGGGCCGGGTGGTCGGGGTTCCACGTGTACGGCAGCTTCTTCCCGGCTGACACGGCGTCCATGCTGAAGGTGACCGGCAGGTCGAAGAGCACCACGTAGCGGCCGGTAAGCGCGAAGTCGTGCATCATCGGCCCGTCGGCGACGGGGATGTTGGTGGCCGACGTCACCCGGCCGGCCGAGCTCACGACCACGTGCTGGACGTGGTCCCAGGCCCAGTAGTACGCGATCGCGTGCAGGTTCCCGGTCAGCGGGTCGGCCTTGGTGTGCGCGGCGAAACCACCGGGCAGCGTCCCGCCGAAGTCGCACGGGCCGACGGTGTCCAGATCGTCAGTGAGCTCGTACGGCAGCGGCCCGGATTCCACCGTGGCCAGGGTGCGCCCGGCACTGGCGATCACGTGCGTGTTGGCCGCGAAATCGCTCCCGTCGTGCACCGGCCCCGCTGGCCACGTCTCGCCGCGGGCCTCGGCGACGGCCCGGGAACGGACCCACCGGTTGCGGTACCACTCGGCCCGCCCATCACGCAGCCGGACCCCGTGCACCATCCCGTCGCCCAGGAACCAGTGGTAGCCGGGATCCTCCAGGCCCATCGGGTTGGGGCCGTTGCGCAGGTAGCGGCCGTCCAGCCCGGCCGGCACCTGGCCGGTCACCGGCAGATCGAAGGCCGTGATCTCCTCGGTCACCGGCGCGAACGGGCCCTCCAGGAAGCGATTCGTGTCCGCCATGGCCGATTTCCCCCTCCGGTGGGCCTGGGGAGCATTTACCCGGATTTGCGGATACCCAAAAGGCCGGGCACCCGGGGACCGGCTGGCCGCCGTCTTCTCTACCTCGGGCACCCCCGGCGCGCCCAAGGCGCGACCATGAGCAACGACACCTGGCTGGTCACGCGCTGCGCCGGGGCTGGCAGCGCTCATCATCCGCGGCCGCGTCACCCCCGGACCCGCCTGGCGTCCGCCCAGCGGAGGGGCCGGCGTGGGATGCTGGCCGGCATGACAGCAGCTTCACCGGCGTCACCGGCGGGCTCGCAGGTAGCGCGGCCCGCCTACTGGTTTCCGCTCGCGCTCTTCGGTGCGGTCGTTGCGCTGTCGGTGCCGCTGTATGCCTTGCAGCTGAGCACGGCCCCCATGGCCAGCGGCTGGGCGGCATACGCGCCGCTGACCCGGACCGTGTTCTGGCCGTCGGCGCATAGCAGCTTCTCCGCCTTGCTGTACCCAGACGGTGGGCCGCTGGGAATCGCTGAAGGCTGGTACTGGGCGGCGGCGCTCGCGGGCGTATTCCTGGTTACGGCCGTGTGGGACCGGCGGGCTGACCGCCGTACGGGCAGCGGGGCTGCGGGCTTGGGTTACCTGATTACGGGTCTGGCGCTGACCGCGGCGGTCACCGCCGTGCCCCTGCTGGTGATGCCGCGGGTCTCGCTCCCCGCCTGGCTCTGGCTGAGCAGCCAGTGGGACAGCGGCACGTTCGCTTTGCTGATCATCGCCGTCGGGCTAGGGATACTGGCCCGCCGGGCCCGCAGCCGCCTCCTCGCGATCGTCGCGCTGGCCTACACGGCGGCAGCCCTCGTGGTGGACTGGCCGGCCCTGCGGAGTGCCCCCTCAGCGCTCATCGTGACCGATGGCGATCCACTGCGGACCCTGGCGTACATCGACTTGCAGTCGCACTTCCGGGCCGCCGCGGTACTGCCGGCCGTGGTGCTGCTGGTGGCGGCGGCCGCATCCTTCGTGCTACCGGGCCGGCTCAGTGGCGAGCTCCGGGCCGGCTGACCGGACGGCGCGGCGCGGGTACTGGTTCCCGCTGCTGCTGTTCGGCGCGCTGGCCGCGCTCGCGCTGCCCTTGTCGGTGCTGGCGTCACCGCGGGCGCCGGCCGGCGTGGCGGTGCTCATCAGCGGCATACTCGCCCGGATCGGGCACAGCCGCGCGCTGGCGGTCATCACCGCCATCTACGCCGCGGCGGTCTGCCTCACCGGCTGGTTCGACGTGCAGCAGGCGCTTGTCATCGCCCCGTTCCCTGTTCTCCCCGCTCGGGGATCCCGCGGCCCTGCTGCCCGCAGCCGTGCTGCTGCTGGCGGGCCTGGGCGCAACGCTGGCGGCTGGGCTGCGCGCCAGAGCCGCTCCCGGGCCCGGGGCCGCCGGTCCTGGACGGCCGTGAACCGCGGGTGCGGCGCCGGTGAGTTTGCCGGCAGAGGCCGGTCTTACGTGTGAATGAGTACGCCAACCTGACCCGGAAACGATGGAGCTGA
>JAOPYP010000454.1 GCA_025964635.1 Actinomycetes bacterium
CTGGCCGCAGCCCGCCGTCAGCTTCGGCAGCGGGCGGGCCAGGATGTGCCGGCCTGGGAGGAGTCCGACGCCCAGCAGCCCGACCGCCAGCACCCGGAGGGCCGCGATGCTCAGCGGTCGGCGCGCCACCCCCACGATTCAGGCCGCAAGGATCCCCGGGATGCTCAGGATCCCCCTGACCCCCCTGGTGCATACGCCGAGGACCCCTACGGTGACGACGAACTTCTCGCCGCCGAACTGGCGGCGTCCAGTGCCATGCCGCCAGGTACGCCAGGATCTGATCCCGCCGGACCCTTCGCCGGCGGGGCCCGGCAGTCCGGGGCCCGGCCGGCCGGGGCCCTGCCGCTCGGGACCCTGGCTGGTCACGCGCGCTTAACGCCCGGCCCGGCCCTGGCTGGTTGGCTGAGCGGCGCATCGGCTGCCGCGCTGGACGACGCGGCGCTGGTCAACAGCGTCACCGGCTGGCGGAAGGTCACCTCCTGGGCTCAGGCCCAGGAACTCGCCGCCATCGCCGAACTCGGCCGCCGCCGCGGCGTTACGTGCGAGGTGGCACCCGATCGCACGCCCGTCGAGGAACTGGCGGCCGATTTTGCTCCCAACGAAGTGGCCCTGGCGCTGACCCTGACCCAGTGCGCGGCTGACTGCTGGATGAGCCTCGCCGTCAGCCTGGCTGCCCGGCTACCGGCGACCCTGGCCGCGTTGCGCTCGGGAAAGATCGACCTCGGCCGGGCCAAGCTCATCGACCAGTTCACCACCCCACTCGACCGCGAACTCGCGAGGAAGGTCGAGGACCGGATCCTGGCCAAAGCCGAGCAACAAACCACGGGCCAGCTCCGCGCCTCACTGCAGCGCGCCGTGATCTCCGTAGACCCGGCGGCGGCCGAGCGGCGCAGGAAGCAGGCCGAGCAGAACGCGCGGGTGGAGCTGACCGGCGAACCGGAAGGGACCGCGTCCCTCTTCGGCAGGTACCTGCCCGCTGCGCAGGCTGCGGCGGCCTGGGCTCGGGTCAGCGCGATTGCCAAGACCCTGGAGAAGGGCGGGGCAGCCGGGGGTATCGACTTGCTGCGGGCTCAGGTATTCATCCGCCTCTTGCTCGGTGCGCCGCTCGTCCCGCCCGGTGCTCCGGACCCACCGGACGACGCCACGGATCCTGCCGGCCCGTCCGGCGGCGATTCACCCTCCAGTGCCACTGGCCCTGGCCCGTCCGGCGGGGATTCACATCCCAGTCCCGGTGCCTCCGGTCCAGAAGGCGGCGCCTCGTCGGCCCCCGATCAGGAACCATCCGGCCACGGCGCCAGCGCCCCTGGATATTCCTGGCCTGGTATCCCCTCCCTGGGGGAGCTTCCCGGAATTAGCCAGGGAGCGCTGAATGCTCAGGCGGTCAGCGAGTTGCTCAAGGGAAGGCCGAAGCTCAGCGTGCCGTGGCGCTCGCTGGCCGGCCTGTCCGGCGAGCCAGGTCAGCTGGGCCGGATCGGCCCGGTCGCCGCGGCCGTGGCCCGGGACCTGGCCGAGGCCGCCATGGCCGATCAGACCTGCGAATGGCGGATCGTTGTGGTCGGAGCCCGGGGTCAACTCCTGGCCGTGACCAGGATTCGCGCCCCTGACCGTCCTAGACCGTCGTCGTCGGCGGAACCACCGGTTCCCGGGCCGCTCAGCCAGGTCATCGTCACGGTGCCGTCCGGGTGGCTGAGCGGGCAGGATGCGACCCGGCGCAACCTCTGGACCGGCAAGCCGAGCGTCGCCAGGCTGCCAGCCGCGCTTCGGCGGGTACTCATCGCCGCCGAGGCCTGTGACCCCGGTGACAACTCCAGCGACGACACTGCCTGCACCCATGCGCGCTCGGTTCCCGGCTACCGTGTTCCAGCGCGTCTGCGGGCTTTCTTGGAGGCTCGTGACCAGGATTGCGGATACCCCACGTGCCGCCGGGCCGCGTCCTCCTGCGACATAGACCACACCATCCCATATCATCTCGGCGGCCTGACCTGTGAGTGCAACACCCATCCTCACTGCCGCAGGCACCATCGGTTGAAGGGCACCGGGGCCTGGCGTCTCGAGCAGCCCCGGCCGGGAGTACTCAGATGGACCACCCCGGCCCGGCTGACGTACACGGTCTTCCCGGGACCCCTGGTGGCCTGAGACACGCCGGCCTGGAGCCGCGCGTGCCCCGGGATGCACCGTCCAGAAACGCTGGTGACCTCACATACACCAGACCGGGCCTACACCAAGCTGAAACCTGCGACTTATTTACGTTTCAGGACCTTTTAGCCCAGAATCATTGAGAGAGAAAAGATCCTGGGCCCGGGTGACGCCGCCCGCCGCCATGCAGTGCGAACGCAATGACGAGCGACGGTGGTACTGAGCGGAGCAAGCGCTCAGCAGAGGGGGGCCGATCACATGTGGAGGATCCTTCTCACGATCGCGGGCGCGCTCATCGTCATCGCCGGAGTCGTGTGGACGCTGCAAGGTCTTGGCTTCATCAAGGGCAGCGTGATGACCGGGGTGACGTTGTGGGCCCTGATCGGGCCGTTGGTTGCGCTTGGTGGGCTCGCCGTGACCGTGACCGGCCTGCGGCGGAGCTGAGCAGTCGTCGCGACGCTGCCCCCGGCTGGACCATGCCGCCCGCCTCGTCCTGACCCGCCCCGTACCGCGCCGGACCGGGCCGCCACGCCCGGACCGGATCCCTCCGGACCCGGATCACACCCCGCCCGGACCGGACCGCGCCTCACTCATCCGTGGAACGGCGGAGCCGCTTGATCTGGGACCGGCGCTGCTTGGCCGCGAGCCTGCGCTCCTGTGAACCACGGGTGCGCTTCGTCGGCCGGCGGACTGCGGGCGGGGGA
>JAOPYP010000649.1 GCA_025964635.1 Actinomycetes bacterium
CGGATCGGGGCTCGGGCCGCGCCGGGCCCAGCCGGACCCGGGCCGCGTCCTGGCCGCCGCGGCCGGCCAGCACCTCGGCCAGGGCGTCGGCGGCGACTTCCCGGTCGTCGAACGGGGTTACCTGCCCCGCGGCGTACTGCCCGCGCTCGTGGCCCTTGCCCGCTACCAGCACGATGTCCCCCTTGCCCGCAGCCGCGATGGCCAGGCCGATCGCGGCGGCCCGGTCTGGCTCGATGATCACCCGCCCGCGGCGCTCGGCCGGGACGGTCAGGACCCCCTGCAGCATCTCGGCCAGGATGGCCAGCGGGTCCTCGGATCGGGGGTTGTCACTAGTCAGTATGGCCAGGTCGGCGAGGCTGGCCGCGGCCGCGCCCATCAGCGGGCGCTTGGCCCGGTCCCGGTCACCGCCGCAGCCCAGCACGATGGACAGCCGCCCCTGGGTGACCGGCCGCAGCGCGCGGAGCACCGCCTCGACCGCGCCGGGTTTGTGCGAGTAGTCCACGAGCACGGTGAAGTCCTGGCCGCACTCCACCCGCTCCAGCCGGCCCGGCACGCCCGGCGCGGCCGCGATCCCGCCGACCGCCGCCGCCAGGCTGACGCCCGCCTCAACCAGGGCCACGATCGCGCCCAGCGCGTTGGAGACGTTGAACGGGCCGGGCAGCGCCACCGACGCGTCCGCCTCCACCCCGCCCGGGCCGACGACCCGGAAGGTGCTCCCGTCCGCACCGCCGCGCACGTCGGCGGCGCGCCAGTCGGCGCCCGGGTCACCGGCCGCGGAGATGGTGGTGACCGGGATCTGCGCGCGGCGCGCGAGCTTGCGGCCCCACTCGTCGTCGGTGTTGACCACGCCGATCCGGGCGAACCCCGGGGTGAACAGGCCGGCCTTGACCGCGAAGTACTCGTCCATGCTGGCGTGGAAGTCCAGGTGATCCTGGGACAGGTTGGTGAACACCACGACGTCGTAGGTCGTGCCCGCGACCCGGCCGAGGGCGAGCGCGTGGCTGGAGACCTCCATCGCGGCCGCCGTCACTCCGCGCTGCACCATCTCGGCCAGCAGCGCCTGCAGGTCGGTGGCCTCGGGGGTGGTGAGCTGGCTCGGCGCGACGGTCCCGGCCACCCGGGTCTCCACGCCGCCCAGCAGCCCGGTCACGTGACCGGCCCGCCGGAGCCCGGACTCCAGCAGGTAGGTGGTGCTGGTCTTCCCGCTGGTGCCGGTCACCCCGATGAGGGCCAGCCGGCGGGACGGGTTCCCGTAGACCCAGGACGCGACCTCACCCAGCCGGGCCCGCGGATCGGAGACCACGAAGACCGGCAGCCCGCAGTGCCGGGCCAGGCTCTTGCCGTCCGGGTCGGTGAGCACCGCCACCGCCCCGGCGTCGGCCGCGTCGTCACAGAAGTGCGCGCCGTGATGCTGGCTGCCCGGCAGGGCCGCGTACAGGTCACCGGGCCGCACCCGTCGTGAGTCATGGGCCACGCCGGAGACCGTGACGGGACCGCCTGGCCCGGCCAGTGGATCAGGGCCAGCGCGTCCGGCGCTCAGCCCGAGCAGCATGGCGAGTTCGGACAGCGGACGCGGCGGGACATCGCGTGGAAGGAGAGCCGCAGGCACGGGCCGAGGGTACCTCTGATCACGGTGCCGTGAGCCTGACGTTGGGACGCTTGGCCCGATCGGGCGGGATCTTCATCGTCGACAACGCGAACTTCATGACCTTATAGAAGACGGGGCCTGCCACCTGGATACCGAAGTAGCCGCCCTTGCGCGGGTTCTGCACGTTCACCGCGACGACCAGCTTCGGGTTCCCGGCCGGGGCGATCCCGATGAGGCTCGATCCGTACAGGCACAGGCAGCCGCCCTTCTTCGGGTCGGCGATCTGGGCGGTTCCCGTCTTGGCCGCGATCGAGTACCCGGGTATCTCCGCCCAGGGCTCCCCCACCTGCGCGTCCAGCCAGGGCACCTGCTGCAGGATGCCCATGAGCTGATGGGCGGTCTTGGCCTGGATGACCCGGTGGCTGGCGGGCTTGGGCGCGGGCACGAACCGGCCGCTCCCGTTGGTGGTGCCGGCCACGACCGACGGGGCGACCCGCACCCCGCCGTTCGCGATCGTGGCGTAGACGCTGGCCATCTGGACCGCGGTGACCGCGACACCCTGGCCGAACGACAGCGTGTACCGCTCGTCACCCCACCACTTGGACGGCGGGTAGAGGATGCCGTTGCTCTGCGCGGGCAGCCCGGGCACACTGGGCGAGCCGACGCCGAAGTTCCTGAAATACTGATATTGCGTCTGCGGGCTGACGTGCTGGGTCACCTGGACCATGCCCACGTTGCTGGAGTGGGCGATGATCCCGGCGATGGTCCACTTCTCGGTCGGGTGATACTCCGCGTCGTGGAAGTTGAAGCCGCCTATGTTGATCGACTCGGGCACGGTGTAAGCGCTCATCGGGGTCTGGCCGCCGTGCTCCATCGCGGCCGCGGCGGTGATGACCTTGGCGGTGCTGCCGGGGTCGAAGACGTTCGAGACGGGGATGTCCGTGGTGCCGGCCAGGCTGGCCGGGTGCGCGGGATTGAACGAGGGTGCCTGTGCCATGGCCAGGATCTTCCCCGTGCCGGGCTGCATGACGACCACGGTGCAGTTGCTGGCGTTGGTCTTCCTGACTTCCTGGGCGCAGGCCTGCTCGGCTTCCCACTGCAGGCTGGACAGGATGCTCAGCCGGACGTTGTCCCCCGGCACCATCTGCCGGACACTCTGCCCGGCCACCGGGATCGGCTGCTGGTTGGTGCCGACCTGTACCTCCTGCTGGCCGGCCCGGCCAGTCAGCAGCGAGTTGTAGGACTGCTCGACGCCGGCCTCGCCGCGCAGGACGCCGGAGGCGGCGGTGTTGGTGAAGCCCACTACGTTGGCGGCCAGCTGCCCGTTCGGGTAGGAGCGGGTATACGAAGGGGTCAGCGCGATGCCCGGCAGGTTGAGGGCGCTGATCCGGGACGCGATGGTAGCCGGGGCGCCCTGCTTCAGCACCACGTAGTCCGGTGACACCGCCGGCGGGTGAGACAGCAAGGCCAGGATCGAGGCGGGCGACATGCCGATGGCCCCGGCCAGCGCGCTGGCCACCCAGCTGAGGGACCGTCCGGCCTTGGCGATCACCGGCGGGTCGGCATAGACCAGGTCGGTCTGCACGGTCATGGCCAGCGTGGTGCCGTCCGCCGTGGTGATGGCCCCGCGCACGGACGGCACGGCGATCGTGCTCAGCCGGTACCGGTCGGCTGTGGCCTGGTACTGCGAGCCCTGCATTGCCTGCAGCTGGACCAGCCTGCCCGCGACCAGCGACAGCACGAAGCCGATGCAGAGCATGGTGATGCGCAGCCTGCGGGACGGGCTGCCCCGGGTCAGCGTGCCGCGGCGCGGCATCCGGCTGCGCCGGTCGCGGCCCAGCCCAGTACGGCCCAGCCCAGTACGGCCCAGGGTCTTGCGGCCCGGGGCCAGACTTCCCCGGGCCGGCCCGCCCCGGGCTGACGCGCCGGCCGGGACCCGGCCGCGGATCTTGCCGCCGGTCGCCGGCTCCCGG
>JAOPYP010000521.1 GCA_025964635.1 Actinomycetes bacterium
TACGAGAAGCACATCCCCGCCGACCCGCTGCTCGCCCCGGTGTTCGCGGACATGCCGGCTGACCAGCCACAGGCCCTGGCCGGCTGGCTGGCCGCCGCCCTCGGCGGCCCGCCGCTCCCGGGCCCAGGGCAAACCGGAAATCACCAGGCCGGAAACCACCAGGCCGGCCACCCCCGAGCCGGGCGCGACCTGACCAGCCGGCCCGCGGCGGGACTTCCCCAGACCCTCCTGTCCCCCGCCGGGCAGTCGCTCACCGAGGAGCAACGGGCGCGCTGGGCGTCTCTGGCCAGCGGGGCCGCCGGCGAGGCCGGGCTGCCGGCCGACCCCGGGTTCCGCTCCGCGCTCGCGTCCTGCCTCGAGTGGACCTCCCGGGTCGGGACTCAGCCAGCCGCCGCCGGCGCCCCCGCCGCGGTACCGGCCTGGGATTGGGGGCCGGGCGGCCCTCCGGCCCCCGTGAAGCAGGACGCGGCCCAGCCGGTCACGCTCCCCGCCCCAGACGAGCCGGTCAGCTTCCGCGCGCACATCAAGCCTCTGTTCCGCGACCGGGACCGCCAGTCGATGAGCTTCGCCTTCGACCTGTGGTCCGCCGACGACGTCCGCACGCACGCCCACGACATCCTGCAACGGCTCCAGGACGGATCCATGCCCTGCGACGCCGCCTGGCCCGCCGAGCAGGTCGCAGTCTTCCAGCGCTGGACAGATACCGGCATGCAGCGGTGACGATGCTTCCCTGACCGCGGCTGATCTGTCCTGGGCCACCCCCACGGCCTAGGCGGTCAGCAGCACCGTGCACGGTCAGCGCGATGATCGCGAGCGCGGGCCAGGACGACGCGCGGTCCGACAGCGTCATGAACGAAACCCTGTACACCAGGATCGTGGCGTTCATCCAGCAGAACCTGGCCGATCCCGGCCTGACCCCGAACCGGATGCCCACAACCATCGGCACGGTCGCCCGCCAGTGGGGCTTCACGGACCCGACGCACTTCAGCCGCCGGTTCCGCGGCGCGTACGGGCTCTCGCCCCCTGAATGGCGGCGGCTCAACGCCAGCTAGCCCGGGCCGTCAGCGGGCCCTGCCGCAGGTCGTGACCCTTGTCTGATGTGCCCTTATCTGGTGTTGATGCCGGGCCCGGGATGACCCGGACCTATTGCTCTTGCCCGGCCCAGGGGGAAGGCGGGGCACATGAGGTCATTCAAGGCTGGCCCCCCGCCTCGCCCAAGGACATGAAGACCACCGGCGGTGGGACAGCCGGGCTCCGGCCCGGGTAAAACTACCCGAAAAATACTGGGTGAGGCCGCATGGTCTCCTGACGACGGGTAGGGCGGGCCGAACAGAGCCGGGACCTGTGGTCCCAGGCGTCCGTCAATCTCTTCGGAGGAAGCGATGGCTTCTCGCAGCTCCCCTCCCAAGGCCGGCCAGGCCGCTCAGTCCACCTCAACACCAGCGAGCTGGTCACCTGGATTCCAGCCGCCTGCACGCCGGACGCCGGACCCGCTGACCCGCGGGCTCGGCTGGGCCAGCGCCGGTCTCGGCGTCCCCATGCTGGTGGCGCCCCGCTGGTTCAACCGGTTCATCGGCGTGGGTGAGGCCCCGCGGCACCAGGCGACCACCGCGTTCGCCGGCGTCCGTGAGCTGGCCGCCGCGGCGGGCCTGCTGGGCTCGGAAAACCCGGTCTGGCTGTGGTCCCGGGTCGCCGGCGACCTCGTGGACCTGGGGCTCCTCGGCTGGTCACTGGCAAACCACGACAAGCAAGGGTGGCAGCGCACCGCAGCTGCGACCGCCGCCGTCGTGGGCATCACCGGCCTCGACCTGTACGCCGCCGTGACCCGGTCGCAGCGGAAATCCGAGATGGACCTGACCGCCGCGGTGACCGTGAGCACGTCGCCGCGGGAGGCGTACGGCCAGTGGCGCCAGCTGGAGAGCCTGCCGCAGTTCATGGCCCACCTGGACGAGGTACGCAGCACGGGCAACGGCACCACGCACTGGCGGGCCAGCGCACCGTTCGGCCGGAGCGTCGAATGGGACGCGGAGATCGTCGAGGACGTGGCCGGTGAGCGGATCGCCTGGCGGTCGGTGGGCGACCCCGACATCCCCAACGAAGGCGAGGTGCGGTTCCGGCCCGCGCCGGGCGGCCGGGGCACCGAGATCCACGTGACGATGCGCTACTGGGTGCCGGGCGGCAAGCTCGGCGAGACCGTGGCCCGGTACTTCGGCGAGGACCCGCATCAGCAGCTCGACGATGACCTGCGCCGGTTCAAGCAGATCGTCGAGACCGGTGAGGTCGTCCGGTCGGACGGCGCGCCGTGGGGCAAGCGCGCCCGGCGGGAGTTCCCGCAGCATCCGGCCCGGCCCCTGTCGCCCAACGAGCTCGAGGAGGTCCGCTCATGAGGGCCAACTGCTGGATGGGCCGCAACAGCGTCGCGGTCCAGGATGTCCCCGACCCGTCCATCCTCAACCGCCGGGACGCGATCGTGAAGATCACCTCCACGGCGATCTGCGGGTCCGACCTGCACCTGGTCGACGGCTATGTGCCGACGATGCAAAAGGGTGACGTGATGGGCCACGAGTTCATGGGGGAGGTGGTCGAGGTCGGCGACGGCGTGGACTCCGGCAAGCTCCAGGTCGGTGACCGGGTCGTGGTCCCGTTCCCGATCGCGTGCGGCGCATGCGCCGCGTGCCAGGCGGAGCTGTATTCCTGCTGCGAGAACACCAACCCCAACGCGGGACTGGCCGAGAAGATGTTCGGCCACCCGACGGCCGGCATCTTCGGCTACTCGCATCTCACCGGCGGTTTCGCGGGCGGGCAGTCCGAGTACGCCCGGGTCCCGTTCGCGGACGTGGGCCCGCTGAAGATCGAGAGCGACCTCGCCGACGATCAGGTGCTGTTCCTGTCCGACATCCTGCCCACCGGGTACATGGGCGCCGAGATGTGCGACATCGATCCCGGTGACGTCGTCGCGGTGTGGGGCGCGGGCCCGGTCGGGCAGTTCGCCATGGACAGCGCGCGGCTGCTCGGGGCGGACACCATCATCGCCATCGACAAGGAGCCGTACCGGCTGGAGATGGCCGCGCAGGCCGGCTACACGCCGCTGAACTTCGAGGACGTCGATGTGCGCTCGGCGCTCCTCGAGCTGACCGGCGGGCGGGGACCGGACAAGTGCATCGACGCGGTCGGCATGGAGGCCACCCACGGCAGCCTGCCGGTCTACGCCTACGACCGGGCCAAGCAGGCGACCCGCGCCGAGAGCGAACGGCCGTACGCCCTGCGCCAGGCCATCATGAGCTGCCGCAGCGGCGGGACCGTGTCGGTCATCGGGGTCTACGGCGGGTTCGCGGACAAGTTCCCGTCCGGGTCCTGGATGAACCGGTCGATCACCCTGAAGACCGGCCAGTGCCACGTGCAGCGCTACATGAAGCCGCTGCTCCAGCACATCGAACAGGGCGACCTCGACCCGACGCGGATCATCACCCACACCCTGCCCCTGGAGCAGGCGCCGCACGGGTACGACATCTTCAAGCACAAGCAGGACAACTGCGAGAAGGTCGTCCTCAAGCCCGCAGCCAATGGCGGAGGAGCCTGAGGCCAGGACCGGGGTACCTGGACGCCACCGCCCGCGGGCCACGCACTGAGCGTGCCCGCGGGCGGTCGCTTGCCCCTCCGCACCAGGAAAACCAGCCCGGCGGGAACCTACCTGGCGATGGCCAGGCCGGATGCCGTGTCCCAGCCCAGAATGTGCATGACGTCCTTCAGCTGCGCCGGGACCTGGTGCAGTACCACGCGCGCGCCCCGGCCGTGGTGCGGATGGCACGGGTCGGCGGCGAGCACGACGAAGGCCCGCAACCCCGCGACGTCGCAGTACTCCACGTCCGCGAGATCGATGTGAATCTCGCCCGGGTCCCGGGCGACGCTGGCCAGCGCCCTGATCAGGCTCGTGTAGCTGTACTCGTCGATCTCGCCCGCCACGAACAGCCAGGGCTCGTCCCCCAGGCGGGTGATCCGCAGTTCCCCGTCGTCCGACACCACGTCGGCCGGGCTGCGGG
>JAOPYP010000547.1 GCA_025964635.1 Actinomycetes bacterium
AAGCCAGGGTTCATCGCGCATCAGCTGCGGTAGCGGCCTGACTTTACATAATGCTCATTATCGGCGCTTGAGTGGGACGAGCCGAAACAGCTGAGAGATCTCGTGTCCCGTGCCCGCAAACATGTGATCTCTTGTGTGCGGCCGACAGCGCAGTCGGGCGGGCGCCCGCCGCTTCGGGGCGGACTCCGCCGCGAATGGAGTCCGTGTTCTCAGAAGGTCTGCCAAGCCGATGACGGTCCCGGCGACCCGTCCGGCATATCGGCGGCCGACGGAGCCCCTGGGCTCAGCGGCTCACGGCAGTCTCCCGCTCCACATGCGACAGCTTCTCGGGATTGCGCACGAGGTAGAGCCCGGTGACCAAGCCGTCCTCGACCCGCATCGCCACGACGCCGTCGATCTCCCCGTTGAGCCGGACGATCAGAGCCGGGCCGCCATTGACCTGTACCGGCTCCAGCGACATCCCGACGCCGGTCCTGTCCGAGTCGGTGGCAAACAAGCGCGCCACGCTGTCGGCCCCCACGATGGGCCGCAGCTGGGCCTGCTTGACTCCGCCACCATCAGTCAAGGCGACGACGTCCGGCGCGAGGATGTCGAGCAGGCTCTGCAGATCGCCCGTTTCGACCGCCCGCTGGAACGCCTCGAGCGCAACTCGGATCTCGGCTGGGGAAACTATCCCGCGCGGCCGGCGCGCAGCGACGTGTGCCCGCGCCCGGTGGGCGATCTGGCGGACCGCGGCCGGGCTCTTGCCGACGGCTTCCCCGATCTCGTCGTACTCCAGATCGAACACCTCGCGCAGCACGAAAACCGCCCGCTCCGTCGGCCTGAGCGTCTCCAACACCAGCAGCATCGCCATCGAGACGCTGTCAGCCAACTCGATATCCTCGGCCACGTCGGGCGCGGTCAACAGCGGCTCGGGCAGCCAGGGCCCGACGTAGGACTCCTTGCGGCGGCCGAGTGTGCGCAGCCGGGTGAGCGCCTGCCGGGTGGTGATCCGGACCAGGTACGCGCGCTGGTCGAGCACCGTGTCGAGATCGACGTTCGCCCACCGCAGCCAGGTCTCCTGGAGGACATCTTCGGCGTCGGCGGCCGAGCCGAGCATCTCGTAAGCGACGGTGAACAGCAGGTTGCGGTGGGCGACGAACGCCTCAGTAGCGGGATCCGGGCGGCCGCCCTCGGTCACAGCCTCGCTTATCCCCCCGCCACGACCTCTGGCGGGGGTCGGCAGCGTGCTGGCCATGGGTGGCTCCTGCTTCTTCACTCTCGACTGTGTCACCCATAAGACACCAGGTCCGATCGTTTTGTGACACCACGACGGCAAAGAGAGGAGCCGAAGAACGATCAACACCACTCGTCGTCCTCCCTGGAGGGGCAGATGCCGGCTTGGCCGCACATGGCGGTCGGTGCCGCTGACTCGGGGGTGCGCCCACAATGGAACGGCCACGGGCGATAGCGGGCTGAATCCGGGCGCGCTATCGCCCGCCCCGTTCCGATGTGGGTCGACCGGCCGTCGCATGATCTTGTTACGGTTTGGTTGCTGTGGGTGAGATGATCCTGGTTCGCCCTACGGTGCGGTCTATGCCGGTTGAGTTCCTGACGGATGATGAGGCGGCGGCGTACGGCCGGTACGCGGGGGCGCCGTCGCAGGCGGACCTGGAACGGGTGTTCTTCCTCGATGACGAGGACCTGGAGCTGGTCGAGCTGCGGCGCGGTGACCACATGAAGGCCGGCTTCGCGCTGCAGCTGGTGACGGCGCGGTGGCTCGGACGTTCCTGGAGGACCCGCTCGACGTGCCGGGCGAGGTGCTGGACTTCGTGACCGCGCAGCTCGCCATCGAGAACCCCGCGGTGGTGAAGCGGTACACCGAGCGGGTGAAGACGAAGTCCGACCACCAGCAGGAGATCCGGCGGAGGTACGGGCTGCGGGACTTCGCCGCCACCGAGGCGGAGCTGACCGAGTGGGTGGCGGCCCGGGCGTGGACGTCCGGAGACGGGCCGAAGGCGATCTACCTCGACGCGCTGGCCTGGCTGCGGGCGCGGAAGGTGCTGCTTCCGGGCGTGACCACGCTGGCGCGGCTGGTCGCGCGGGTGCGCGATGAGACGACGCGCCGCCTGTGGCGGGTGCTGGAGGCGCTGCTGACCCCGGTCCAGCGGCGGGTGCTGGACCGGCTGCCGGAGGTCTCGCCGGGGATGCGGGTCTCGGACCTGGAGCGATGGCGCAAAGGCCCGCCGCCGCGCGGCAGCGGCCCGGCGATCATCGCGGCGCTGGACCAGGTCGCGGAGATCCAGGGGCTGGGGCTCGCCGGGCTGGGCGCCGAGGCGGTGGTGCCGCCGCGGCGGCTGGCCGAGCTGGCCAGGTACGGGATGACCGCGGACGCCTGGCTGATCCGCCGCCACCCTGATGACCGGCGGCTCGCGACGCTGCTGGCCACGGCCCGGTACCTGGAGGCCAAGTCGGTCGATGACGCGCTGGAGCTGCTGATGTCGGCCGAGCTGCTGAACAAGGCGCAGAGCAGAGGAGAAGACCATGTCGCAGGATCGCGCGCCGCGATCGGCCAGCGAGCGCCTCGGGGCCATGCTCGACCAGACGCTCCGCACCTTCAACGCCGGCTCCGCCGTCATCGGCGCGCTCGGCCAGCCCTGGGGCGGCACCCGGTGAGCCGCATACCGCCTGCAGGCGAGGACTTGGAGTTCATCGAGAACATCGGCACCGGAACCGTGCACATCCTGCCCTGGGACGACACACCGCCCGAAAAGATCTCCGAGGGAAAGCTGGCGGAATCCCTCGTTGCCCTGCTGACCGGCCCGGCCCCGCCGATGCTGTGCGGCAAGAGACTGCGCCACATCTGGCCAGGCGCACCAGGCCAGCCAGTGTCCGAGTTCCCCGATGAAAACCTCTGCCGGCCTGCGTGCACGCCCTCGGCGACCAGTCTGTCCGCGCCTTCGAGCACCCGCAGCCGGGAGGGAACACCATGAGCCTTCAGGCGAGCCTGCTACCGCGGGACCGACCGAGACGCGTTGCGCACCCCGAGTCAGAAGCTGATGCGCTGCATGCGGCACATGGCCCAAATTCAGAGTTCGTGATAGATGAACAAATAAGGGAACCAAGGGAAGGCGATGGTGTTCGTTATGACAGTTGACATGAGCATCGACCTTGTCCACGCGCGGTCCCAGCGAGCCATCCGCTAGCTGGCCGTGGACTACTACACGTTCGTCGTTACGGGGTACGTGATCGGGGAGACCCGCACCGCTATAGGCAGCGACGACCTATACCTCAGCCACTCGGTACACGTCGACGGGACGCTCGTCGCCAGCAACTTCGCGTACCTCGGCTCGTTCTCCCCGCCCGGGACGCACCAAACCGGCAACGTCGGCATCCCGGCCGTCGTCATCAACGATCCGAGTGCCAAGGTCGATTTCGTCTTCCAGCTCGTTAACGCTGGCAACCCATCAAGCGGGACCGTGCAGGCCGCGATGCTGGGCACGGCCGAGCAGCTGATCGGCATCGGAGCCGGGTCCGGGTCGGGAGAGTCGGCGGTGTCGGGCCTGTTGTCCGCCATACCCGCAGAGGGCGCCTGGGCGCTGGTACTCAAGGGAGCCGCGAAGCTGTGGGATTGGCTGAACACGAACTGTGATGGTCCCGTCGCCGTGGACAAACTCAGTGGCGCCCGATTCGCCATCGACACGTGGGCGGACGACGATCCAACAGGGACGATCTCCGTCATCGGCAAGGGCTACGAGGGACTCGATTCACCACCGGGCTGTGGTCCCAACTCCGCCTATCGCGTGACCTGGTTCGTCCAGCACTTCCGCGGCTGGGGCGGGGTCATAGACCCGCAGAAACACGCGCTCGAGTCGGCGACGAGCGTCGCCGTTGCAGCGCACAATGGCTCCCTGCACGTCTTCGGAGCAGCCCCTGGCTTCGGGGTTACCCATGCCAGAACGTTCAGCGGCGCCGACTGGCTGGTCAACCTGCTTGAGACGTTCGAACGCAACGACTTCTTTCACGTCAATCCACTACCCCCAAGCGCCATCAGCTTCAATGACCGCCTTCACCTATTCTGCGTCCTCGACGATGGTTCGATCTGGCCGCTTGCCCACACCGCCGACGGAGGCTCGTGGGCGACATCGGGATCTCGCCCGCCCACCGGACTCACCACCTGGCAGCCGATCGCGACCGTGGAGTTCGGTCACCGTCTCCACGTCTTCGCCAGGGATTCGGCGACGTCCCTCCTCCGCTTCACGTCGAGTTCTGATCTGCTGACGTGGTCACCCTGGCAGAACGTGCCCGCTGCTGGTCTCAGCCCGGGCTCTGCCGTAGCTGCCGCCGCGCTGGGCGACAGGCTCTTCCTCTTCGGGATCTACGACACGGGTAAGGCGCCGGAGTCGGAGGTGATCGTGGTCACCTCGACCGCCGATACGGTGACCTGGACACCGTGGACCATGGTGGAGGCCGGCGCCCGGCCCGAAGATCGCCCGGCCACCGACCAGCCGTTGGACGTGGCCGCAACGCAATTCGGCGGCCGCCTCTATCTCGCTTCGCGCTGGATGGGTCCCGCATCGGGGCCAGACGCTGGACCCTACGTCGCGCTGAACTTCAGCGGGGACGGGAGCAACTGGTCGGGGTGGAGGGTACCGACGTCGTCCGAGCCGTTCAAGCCGTCAACCGCTCCGGCAGTAGCCGCGAGCGGCAACCATGTCTACCTACTGGCACCAGCCATGGACTCTGCCGGGTCCGCACGTGTATGCGCGTACTGAAGCGCGCACGGCACCGGAGAACGCCACCCCGAGAAGGTGGCTGAGGGCGCACCCATGAGCCTTCAGGCGAGCCTGCTACCGCGGGACTGACCGAGACGCGTTGCGCCGCCCACATCGGAACGGCGGCGGGCGATAGCGTGCCCGGATTCAGCCCGCTATCGCCCGTGGCCGTTCCATTGTGGGCGCACCCGCGACTCAGTGACGACCAGAGCCGAAGGAGCGATGGCCGCGGAGCGGCGGCGTTGCGCTCGGTGGCTGCGGGCTGTCCTTGTCGCCGGGCCACCAGGAATGGGCTGATGCTGGTCGCCTGTATGGCGCACGTCACATAGGCGTGGTGTCACAAGGATCGGGTCGCCGGCATCTCATGTTGACCAGTTACCAGAGCAAGGAGTACACGATGGATGCCCGCTTGAACCTTTCCGGCAGCCCGATCGCAGCCAAGTCGATGAGGCACATCGCCTCGGCGAGCAAGGTGATCATCGCGGACTCGACGCTGCCGACCGCGACCCAGGACTTGGTGATGCTCCGCGCGAGTCAGATCAACGGCTGCGGCTTCTGCACCGACATCCACACCAAGGACGCCGCGCACGCCGGGGAGACCTCGGTGCGCATCAACCTGGTCGCGGCCTGGCGGGAGTCCAAGGTGTTCACCGACGCCGAGCGCG
>JAOPYP010000575.1 GCA_025964635.1 Actinomycetes bacterium
GGTCGGCGATCCACGCGGTGGTCTCCGGGCCGGATAGCACGCGCAGCTCCGCGACCGGGGAGAACAGCGGCCGGGGATCCGCGGGACGGACCGCGACGAGCGCGGTCTGCGCGCCGTTGCGGAGCACGAGGAACGCGGTCCGCCGGTAGATCTCCCGGCCGCGCAGCAGGCCCTCGATCCCCACCGGGGTGAGTGGCACATCGACCTCTTGCACGGACAGGCCCCGGTACGGCCGGGTGATCGTGTTAGGTGCGGGCTCGGGGATCACGCCAGTGCTCTGATCATGAGAGCGCGCCGATCACGTCAGGGCGCCGGGCGTCAGAGTACGGGTCAACGCGGTGTCCGCGCGGAGGCCGAGCCGCAACGTCTCCAGCGCCAGCACGCTGGCCGGCGCGACGTTGCCGAGGTTCACGTCCGCGCCGAGATGCCGGACGAACCAGGCCTGCTGGCCCTTGTCCGGCGCTTCGAAGATCACCTTGTCCTGCGGGATCCAGTCCACGATGGCCGTGACCAGATCCTCGCGGATGCCCTGGTCCGCGTGGTACAGCCCGACCCGCCCGCTCTCCCGGCCCTCGGCGATCACCCAGGTGGCGCCGGCGTCGAGGTCACGGGCCATTTCCTCGGCCCACTCGGCCGGGGTCGGCGGGTAGTTCCCCTCTTTCGCCCCGGTCTCCGCGAGCACCACGAAGTCCGCGGCCAGCTCGCGGACCAGGGCGTGCTTCCGGCTGGCGGGCAGCGCCCGCAGCCCGTTGGACACTTCGATGTGGGTCATGCCGATCTTGAGCGCCCAGTCCCGCAGCTCACCCACCCGGTCCTGGAGCGCGGCCAGCTCGAGCAGGGTCCCGCCCAGCGACACCGGGCAGTCGTGGTCCGCGCAGATGCCGACCCGCTCCTCCAGCACCGGGTCGATGTACCCGATCCCCCAGCCCACCTTGACGATGTCCACCAGGTGCCCGGCCTGGCCCAGGAACGCCCGGGTGCCCTCCGGGGTGAGCCCGCTGTCCAGCACGTGGGTGATGCCGCGGGACCGGGGCTTGGCCGCCCGGGCCGGCAGTCTGAGGAACGTGGGACACTCGGCCACGGTGCGCCTCCCGCTCTACGGTGTGGTCGCACCATAGGCACGCGCGCAGCCGAGTTTCGCTGTCCTGGCAGGGTGAGGTTTCGCCGTTTCGTTGGCCCCGGGGGCGGTCGGGCCCCCGGGGCCAGCGCAGCCTAGCCCTGGACCTCGGCCCGGACCAATGCGGCGCCGTCGGCGAGCGCCCGGAGCTTGCCCGCCGCGATCATCCGGGGCAGGTTGATCAGGCCGCAGTCGGTGGACAGGCCCAGCCGCTCAGCGGGCACGTACTCGAGGACCTGCCTGATCCGGTCGGCCACCTCGTCCGCGCTCTCGGTGACGGTGGACTTCACGTCGATGACCCCGGCCACGAACGGTTTGGTCCAGTTGTTGTCGGTCAGCGGCTTGAGGTCGTCCGGCCCGGTCCGGCCCACCTCGTAGTTCAGCGCGTCGATGTTCGCGTTGAGCACGTGCGGGAAGATCGCGTGCGCGCGTTCCGGCGCGGGTGCGTCGGAGGCCCGCTTGTCCAGCACGAACGCGCCGAACTCGGTGTCCGTCTGGTCCGGGAAGTAGGCGGGCGTGCCGGAGTAGTTACCCCAGCAGGTGTGCACCCAGAACTGGCAGTTCACGCCCTCGACCGCGGCGTTGAGCGCCTCGATCTCCCAGTCGCCCATGCCGTACGGCCAGACGAACTCGTCCAGCTGGATGATGTCGCAGCCGTTGTCGGCCAGTTCCCTGAAGTCCTCGTTGAACGCCCTGGCCAGCGCCATCGCGACTTCCCGGGTGTCCTTGTAGTGCAGGTTCGTGGTGGCCGCGGCGATCACGCCCAGGCCGGTGTAGGACACCTTGACCGGCTTCTTCGTCGCCTTCCGGACCGCGCGCAGGTTAACCAGGTGGAACGGCACTTCGCGGCGGATCTCGCCGACGCAGGTGGGGGAGAAGAGGGTGGAGTAGATCGGCAGGCCGATCGGCGGCCCGGAGAGCCGGTACCCCGACATGCGCTCCAGGTAGTAGTACAGGATCGTGCCGTACGGGGAGTCCCCGCCGTACACCTTCCCGTCGCTGATCACGTCCAGGCCCGCCGCCTCCTGGTCGCGCACGATCGCCCCGACGACGTCCTCGAACGCTTCCTTGCTGATCGAGTCGTGGATGAACTCACCCTTGGGCAGCATTGCGAACGCGTGCCCGTCGTACCACCGCGGATTGGGATAATTACCCACCATCGTCGTGGGCAGCAAGACGTCCTGACCGCCGATGAGCATCGTCGCTCCTTCCAGTTGCGGATTCGCAGTAAGTGCGTGGAGCGTAGGCCGGCTGATCAGCGACTTTCTTCCGCACCGGGGGACCGTTCTTGGCCCCCGCCTGCCCACCCCGGGGCAGAATCCGGGCCTGGGCAGGCGGGGCGCGGCGGGGAATCCTTGCTGCCGCGGTGAGCCGTCAGGCGGCGAACCGTCGTCGGCCGCGGTGTGTCGTCAGGCGGCGAACCCGCCGTCGACGGTGATCGCGGTGCCGGTGACATAGCGGCCGCCGTCACCGGCGAGATGGGCGACGGTCGCGGCGATGTCCCCGGCGCTGCCGTAGTGGCCGAGGGCCGGGATCGTGTGCAGGAATTCGGCGGCCGGGCCGCCGGCCGGGTTCATGTCGGTGTCGATCAGGCCGCCATGCACCACGGTGGCAGTGATCCCGCGCGGGCCGAGGTCGCGGGCCAGGCCCCTGGTCAGGCCGGTCAGCGCCGACTTGACCATGGCGTACAGGGTCAGGCCGGGGACCGGGACGCGTTCGGCCAGGGCGCTGCCGATGGTGATGATGCGGCCGCCCGCAGTCATGTGCCGCGCGGCCGCCTGCGAGGCGGCGAAGACGGCCCGCACGTCGACCGCCCACAGCCGGTCGGCGTGCTCGACCGTCATCTCCTCCAGCGGCCCGTCGATGATGATGCCGGCGTTGTTGACCAGGATGTCCAGCCGGCCGAATTCCCGCACGGTCTGCTCGACCGCCGCGGTGACCGCGCCGGGGTCGGCGTTGTCGGCCTGGATGACCAGGACCCGGCCCCCGTCGGCGTCGATCTGCTTGGCTACCGTCTGCGCCTTGTCGGCGGCGGTGACGTACGTGAACGCCACCGCGGCTCCGTCGCGGGCCAGCCGCTGGGTGATCGCGGCACCGATGCCGCGGCTGCCGCCCGTCACCAGAGCCACCTTCCCGGAAAGCTCGTTCATGTCTCCTCGTTTCTGTGGTCGCGGGGTATGTCCCGGCCATGAAGACCGGCCAGGTACCGGAAAGGAATCGTGGCCGGTCTGCATGGCCGGGACGGGGTGCGCCGTGCAGGCCGGACGCCACCGATGCTTTTCGGCGCGGCGGCGAGTCCATATCAGTGATGGCGGCCACGGAAGGCCGGAGACCGGGGAGGCTGAGGATGGCACAGCAGGCAGGTACCAGGCGGGGCCGCGGTGAGTTCGCCCAGAGCACCGACCCGTTCCGCCGCGAGTTGCTGGCCCACTGTTACCGGATGCTCGGCTCCATCCACGACGCTGAGGACCTGGTCCAGGAGACCTACCTGCGGGCCTGGCGCTCCTACGAGGGGTTCGAGGGCCGGTCCTCGGTACGCACCTGGCTGTACCAGATCGCCAGTAACGCCTGCCT
>JAOPYP010000581.1 GCA_025964635.1 Actinomycetes bacterium
GGCCATGGGGCCCACCACGGAGCTGAGCCGGACGATCTTCGAGCCACCCACCTCCAGCTACAAGGTCGGCGTCGCGTTCCTGGCCTGGCTCAACGGCCTGCAGCCGCACTTCGCCATGCTGGACGGCCTGCAGGCGAGGCGGCCGGCCGCGCACCTGGTGCGGGTCTTCGAGCTCGCCGCCGCGGCCCGGGTGCTGCGCTTCCCGGCCCTGGCGGCAGAACGGATGGACGCGTACCTGGCCTCGGCGGGCCGGCCGTGACCGGGCGCCCGCCAGGCAGCGACCGGCTGTCCCTCAACCAGGCCACGGTGAAGCGTCTTGACCTGGCGCAGAGCGTGGACCTGTGCGTGCGGCACGAGATCCCCGCGATCGGGCTGTGGCGCGACCGGGTGGCCGAGGCCGGCCTCCGCCAGGCGGCGGCCACGGTCCGGGCCGCTGGCCTGCATGTGTCCAGCCTCTGCCGGGGCGGCTTCTTCACCCACCCGGACCGGGCGGAGCGGGCCAGCGCCCGGGCGGACAACCGCCGGGCCATCGCCGAGGCAGCCGAGCTGGGGGCGGACACCCTCGTCCTCGTCTCGGGCGGGCTGCCGTCCGGCAGCCGGAACCTCGCCCTGGCCCGGCGCATGGTCGGCGATGCGATCGCCGACCTGGTCCCGACCGCGCAGCGGCTGGGGGTGCGGCTGGGCATCGAGCCCATGCATCCGATGTTCTGCGCGGACCGCTGTGTCGTGTCCACGCTGGGCGACGCGCTTGACCTGGCCCTCCAGTTCCCGGCCGAGTCGGTCGGAGTGGTGGTGGACACCTACCACGTCTGGTGGGACCCGCGGCTGGCCGCGCAGATCGGCCGCAGCCGCGGCCGTATCGTCGGCGTCCAGCTGTGCGACTGGGTGGTGCCGCTCCCCGCGGACACGCTGCTCGGCCGCGGCCATCTCGGCGATGGCGTGATCGACTTCCCGCCGGTGGTGGCGGCGGTGCGGTCGGCCGGGTACACGGGGTTCGTGGAAATCGAGATCTTCAACCAGGACGTCTGGGACGCCCCCGCGGACCAGACCGCCGCCACGGTCCGGCAGCGCTTCGCCAGCCTGCTGGACTGACGCGCCGCCTGCCCGGCGCGTGCTCAACTGACGCGCCGCCCGCCCGGCGCAGGGCCCGTCAGAACGCCGGGGCCTCCGAGTACACGCCCCACTCCTGGCGCAGTGCGTCGCAGATCTCGCCCAGGGTCGCCTCGGCCCGCGCCGCGGCCAGCATCGGCGGGATCATGTTCCCGCCGGACCGGGCCGCCGCGAGCATCGAGGCCAGGGCCGAGTCGACCGCCGCCTGGTCGCGGGCCGCCCGGCGGCGGCCCAGCTCCGCGGCCTGGTCGCGCTCCACCTCATGGCTGACCCGGAGAATCTCGACGGGCAGGCCGACCGTGCCGGTGTGGCAGTTCACCCCGACGACCTTCTTCTCGCCCTTCTCCACGCTCTGCTGGTAGGCGAACGCCGCCTCGGCGATCTCGGACATGAACCAGCCGTCCTCGATGCCGCGGAGAATGCCGCCGGTCATCGACCCGTCCGGGCTCATCGCCGTGATCCGCGCGAAGATGGCCTCGGCCTCGGCCTCCAGCCGGTCCGTCAGCGCCTCCAGGTACCAGGACCCGCCCAGCGGGTCGGCGACGCTCCCCGCCCCGGTCTCTTCCATGATCACCTGCTGGGTCCGCACCGCGATCTCCGCGGCCCGCTCGCTCGGCAGGGCCAGCACCTCGTCCAGGGCGTTGGTGTGCAGTGAGTTGGTCCCGCCGAGGACGGCGGCCAGCGCCTCGA
The DNA here is from genome assembly GCA_025964635.1 of Actinomycetes bacterium. Lineage (GTDB taxonomy): Bacteria > Actinomycetota > Actinomycetes > Streptosporangiales > Streptosporangiaceae > RYN-230. The sequence goes on from JAOPYP010000581.1 coordinate 1,801, forward strand.
TGGCCGTGCGCACCACGTTGTTGTCCGGCTGCTGCGCGGTGAGCGAGACGCCCGCGGTCTGGGTGTGGAAGCGCAGCCACTGGGCCCGCGGCGAGGTCGCCCCGTACGCGTCCCGCAGCCACCGGGCCCAGATCCGCCGGGCCGCGCGGAACTTGGCGATCTCCTCGAAGAAGTCGATGTGCGCGTCGAAGAAGAACGACAGCCCGGGCGCGAACGTGTTGATGTCCAGCCCCCGGGACAGCCCGAGTTCCACGTACCCGAAGCCGTCGGCCAGGGTGAACGCCAGTTCCTGCGCGGCTGTGCTGCCGGCCTCACGGATGTGGTACCCGGACACCGACAGCGGCTTGTAGGCCGGGATCTCCCGGGCGCAGAACTCCATCAGGTCGCCGATCAGGCGCAGGTGCGGCTCCGGCGGGAAGAGCCATTCCTTCTGCGCGATGTACTCCTTGAAGATGTCGGTCTGCAGCGTCCCGTCCAGCGTGGCCAGGTCGGCGCCCTGCCGCTGGGCGGCGGCCAGGTACATGCAGAAGACCGGGACCGCCGGGCCGCTGATCGTCATCGAGGTGGTCACGTCGGCCAGCGGGATCCCGGCGAACAGCGTGTCCATGTCCGCCGCGGAGTCGATCGCCACCCCGCAGTGGCCGACCTCACCGAGCGAGCGGGGGTCGTCGGAATCCCGGCCCATCAGGGTGGGCATGTCGAAGGCCACGGACAGCCCGGTGCCGCCCGCGCCCAGCAGCATCTTGTACCGCTCGTTGGTCTGCCGGGCATTGCCGAACCCGGAGAACTGGCGGATCGTCCAGGCCCGGCCCCGGTACCCGGACGGGTAGAGGCCCCGGGTGAACGGGTACTCCCCCGGCCAGCCGATCCGGTCGAAGCCCGGCACGACGGCCCCCTCGGGCGGCCCGTACACCGGCTCGAGGTCGACGCCGGACAGGGTGGAGAAGTCGGCCGCCCGGATCCGGGAGTCGGCGAACCGGCGCTGCCACCGCTGGCGGCCCGCCTCCACCGGCCCGGCGCCCGCCGGCGCGGCGGGCTCGGTCCGAGGCGTCGCTGCGTGCGTGTCCATGCGGTTTCCCTCCCAGGGACGTCCGTGATCCCGGGCAAAATACTAGGACGTCCTACTATCTCTGTCCCACCTTACCCCCTCCGGACGCCTCACCCGCGGAAAGGACCGGCCCGAGCGGCCCCCGGCGGGCCAGCTGAAAATCCGCCTAATTCGTCCCAACCGCCGGGCACCGAGCGCCGTCTCAGATAGCGCAAGGGCAGTGCGGGGGCACGCCCTTGCGGTCCAGGGTCCGCGCCGCCGCTACGAAGGTGTGGTAAATCTGTGCAATCCCTAGCCGTCAGCAGGCCGGCAGGCACCTCCACGGGGGAGGCCCTGACGCTGTCCGGGCCGTGGAGCATGCCGGCGGGAGCCACCACCCGAGGGGGTTCCGTGGACAGGCTGCGCACCGGCGACCGGGCCGCAGCCGAGGAACTGTTCAACGCGTGCTACCCGCGCCTGGCCGGCTGGGTCCGCCGCCTCGTCGATGACGACGACACCGCGCACGAGATCGCGGCCGAGGCGTTCGCCCGGCTGCTCGGCCGGTGGTCCCGGCTGGACAACCCGCAGAGCTACCTGTACATGATCGCCACGAACCTGGTCCGTGATCACTGGCGCAAGACCGGCCGGGAACGCAAGGCGCTGCAGGCCGTCCAGGCGGGGGTGCCGTCCGACCCGTCCTACCAGCCCGCCCAGGATGTCCATGTGAGAGAGCTGCTGCAGGCCCTGCCGGACCGGCTGCGCAGCCCGTTCCTGCTGCACTACTACGCCGGCTTCCCGGTCCGCGACGTGGCCACGCTGCTCGGCCGCCCGGAGGGAACCATCAAGGCTGACCTGTTCCACGCCCGGGCCCGGCTGCGCGCCGCCCTGGGGGACGCAGATGGCTGACCCCCGCGACGACCTGGACGCGTGGATGAACGCGCAGGTGCAACCGCTGCCCCCGCCGCCGGGGACGTTCGAGCTGATCAGGAAGCGCGCCCGGCGCCGCAAGGTGACCCGGGCGGCCGCCGCGGCGGCGGGCGCGGCCGCCGTGATCGCGGTCATCGCCACGGTCCCGCGGCTCGTCATCACCCAGCTGAACGTCGGCCCGGGACCGGCCGCCCGCGGCAACGCCGCCGGGGACACGTCCTCGGCCAGCCCGCACCGGCACCATCACGCGTCCCCCTCGCCGTCGGCGCTCCCGTCGACCCCGGCGCCGGCCACCGCGCCAGGGCCCCCGGCCGCCCCGCCGAACTTCCAGGCCACCTCCGTGACGTTCGTGGGCCCGCACACCGGCTACGTACTCGGCCAGGCCGGGACCCCGGGCCACTGCGGCCCGCCCGACCTGTACATCTGCACCTCGATCGCGGGCACCAGCGACCGCGGCAGCACCTGGCACGGGGTCAGGGCCCCGGTCACCGGAGCCCCCTCGGGGCCCGCCGGGGTGAGCCAGGTCCGCTTCTACAACACCAGCGACGGCTGGGCCTTCGGCCCGCAGCTCTGGGCCACCCACGACGGCGGCCTGCACTGGACGCGGATCAGGACCCACGGGCTGCGGGTCACCGCGCTGGAGACCGCGGGCCAGCGGGTCTTCGCGGTGTGGGCGCAGTGCTCCGGCGGCGGCACGGACTTCGCCGCGGGCTGCACGACCTCGGCCCTGTACTCGGCCTCCCCCGGCGGCGACCAGTGGGCCGCGGTGCCGGGCGCGGGCACCGCCTACAGCCTCGGCGGGGCCGCGAACTCCTCGGCGCTGGTCCTCACCGGCAGCCGCGGCTACCTGCTCGCCCCGGACGGCACCCTGCTCAGCGGGCCGGTCACCAGCGCGGGCGCCTGGCAGCCGGTCACCGGCACCGCCTCACCCAGCCCGGCTCCCTGCCAGCCCGGCGCCGCGCAGGCCAGCGGGCAGCCGTCCGGCGCCCTGCTGGCCGCCACGACCACCACGCCCGCCGGCCTGGTGCTGGTCTGCGCCAGCCCCGCGGCGGGCGGCGCCCAGGCGAAGACCATCTACACCTCGGCCGACGGCGGCCAGACCTGGCAGAAGGCGGCCGCCGCGCCGGCCGCGGGCACCACGACCTCGGTGGCGGGCACCACGACGGGCAGGATCATCCTGGCCACCACGGCCGGCCTCGAGCTGTCCACGGACGGCGGGGCGACCTGGACCGCGGGCCAGGGCTCGCTGCCGTCCGGCGGGTTCAGCTACGCCGGGATGACCAGCCCGACGCAGGGCGTCGCCGTGCCGGCGGATACCGCGCAGCACGCCGTGTGGTTCACGGCCGACGGCGGCCAGACGTGGCAGGCGTCCCCGATCCCCTGACAACCCGGATTCACGATCTTTCCGCAACGAAAACCGGCCCGGGCCGGTCATCCTCACCCAGCGGGCGCCGGCGCGGCGGTGAAGTCCCCCGCGGCCACGCGCAGCCCGCGGAGCAGGCTGAAGAGCTGCTCGCGCTGGGCCGGGTCGAACCCGGCCAGGCCGAACTCGGCCCCCATGAGGTCCGTGGTGGCCCGGCTCACCACGTCACGGCCGCGCCCGGTGATCTCGGCGAGCTTGCCGCGGCCGTCGCGCGGGTTGGGCCGCCGGACCACGAGGCCCTGCCGCTCCAGCCGGTCGATGGTGTTGGTGGCGCTGGTCGGGTGCACCATGAGCCGGTCGCCGATGACCCGCATCGGGAGTGCTCCCTGGCGGCTGAAGCTGAGCAGGACCAGCGCCTCGTACCGGGCGAAGGTCAGCCCGTAGGGCCGGAGCACGGCATCGAGCTCGGCCAGCAGGATCTGCTGCGCCCGCATGATGGAGGTGACCGCGGCCATGGCGTCGGAACGGCCGAATCGCTCCTCCCAGGTCTGGGCCGCCCGGGCGATCGGGTCGAAAGGCAGTTCCAGCGGCGTCGGCACAGGCACACGCTACCCGCGCAGCCCGCGGTTCCAGGAGGGTGAGCGGGATTAGATCAGGGTGACCCGGATTTGCCAGGTGGCCTCATGACGCGGCTGGGGTCCCCGTCATCGCGCGGGGCCTGGCGTCTCATACCCCGCGTAGTCAGTAACAACTAGTTACCTAGCGTGACACTCGCGTACCCACGAGTTATATTGCCTGCTGGGGGCTCTCTGGCCGAGGGCACGGGAGCGACGGGGGCAGTACATGCGGTCCAGGTATGGCACCACGGGGATAGCTCCCGTGCTCGCCGCAGGCGTGGGCATCCGGCATGGCTGGATCTGGGTGCTCCGCGCGGCGAGTTTCCGCCTCGAAGCCCCGGACGCCGGCCGTCCCGCGATCGGTATCGCGATCAGCCGGGAGGCGGCCCGCGCCGCCGTGGTGGACCTGCTGGGCGGGCTGGCCCGGCCGGCCTACGGCGAGCTCCGGGTGCTGGGCCAGGACCTGACCACCGCGCAGGGCCGGGCCGCGGTGCGCCGCTACGTCGGGATCGCCCGGCTGTCGGCGCGGCCGCAGCCGGGACGGCGGGTGCGCGGGCTGGTCAGCCACGCGGCCCGGATGGCGAACCTGCCGGGACGTGACTGCGAGGTGCTGGCCGCCGCGATCCTCGACCGCCTGGCCCTGACCCCGTGGGCCGACGTGCCGGTGCGGGCCGCGCCTGCGGTGATCGCCCGCCGGGCCAAGCTGGCCGCCGCCGCCGTGCATGAGCCCGAACTGCTGCTGATCGATGGCCTGCTCGACGGGCTTGGCCCGCGCGATACCGAGAACGTCGCGGCCAGCGTCCGTGACCTGGGCCGGGACACCGCGATCGTGGCGACCGGCCGCGACCCGGCGGCGCTGGCGCTGGCCTGCGGCGAGGTGCTCACCCTCGCCGACGGGATCATCGTCCGCAATTTAGCCGTCTCCCCGTCCGGCACCCGCCGCCGCGCGGGGACCGGGCCCGTGTCACTGGCCGGGGGGTGCGCTTCGGCACCTGGCCTCCGGCCCCGGCTGCCCTAGTCTGGACCAGGTGAACTGGAATCTGCTGACATGCGCACTTGGGGACCATGTCAGCTACGCGCCGGCGGAGCCTGCGATCCGCGCGAGGCTGCGGGTGGACTCCCCCGCCGGTGAGGCCTGGCAGTGCCTGCGCTGCGCGACGTTCGTGCCCGGCTCGCCGGCCGCGTCCGGCCCGGCCGCCGCGGCCCCCCGGGTCCGCCGCGACGACGAACTGCGCAGCGCCCTGATCCTGCGCATCTTCGCCGTGGAACGCTTGGTGCGCGGGATCATCTTCGCGTTCATCGCCTACGGCGTGTGGCGGTTCAAGTATTCGCGGAACACGATCGAGCACACCTTCAACCGTGAGTACCCGGAGATCCGGGACCTGCTCCACACGCTCGGCTACAACATCAACAGTTCCGGCGGCCTGGTCGGCCTGATCAGGCACACGTTCGCGCTGGACCAGCGCACGCTGACCTGGCTGGCCATCGGTGCGGCGGCCTATGCGGTGGTGGAGGCCCTGGAAGCCATCGCCCTGTGGCTGCTCAAGCGCTGGGGCGAGTACTTCGCGATGGTGGCCACCTGCGCCGGCATCCCGTATGAGCTCTACGAGCTGGCGGCCAAGGTCACCGCGCTGCGCATGACCGCGTTCCTGGTCAACGTGGCCCTCGTCGTGTACCTGGTGCTGAGCAAGCGGCTGTTCGGGGCCCGGGGCGGGAAGCGCGCCTACGACGCGCGACTGCGCAGCGAGTCGCTGATGCAGGCGGCCATCGACGCCGCGGCCGACGGCAGCGGCCTGGTAGACGGCGCCCCGGCCCCCGTCGTGCCGGTGCCGGACGGGACCGCCGCCGGGGGCACGACGGCGTCAGACGGGCCGCCGGGGGCCGCTGCAGACCCGGCGATACGATAACGGCGGAACCGCGCGAACGGGGATGCACCGCGCGAAGCGGGATGCAACGCATACGGGGGTATGACATGGCTAACCCGGCTGTTGAAGACGCCACCCGGGCCCTGGGGGTGACCGTGGCACAACGGATCAAGGTCCTCGCCGACGCCGCGGAGATCGCCTCGTCGGAGGCGCCCGACCTCCAGACGGCGGGCGAGCTGTTTGACGCGATCGCCAAGTCCGCCGCGCTCATCAAGAACCTGGCCCACCAGGCGGCCTGACCACAGGGCTTCCTGACCACGGGGCTGGCTGACTACGGGACTTCCTGACCAGGGGGCTGGCTGACCACCGGGCTTCTGAGTTACGCCCCGGCGATGAGCTCCTCGGCCGCCGCGTAGGGGTCCAGCTCGCCGGCCGCGACCCGGTCGGCCAGGCCGTCGATCCGCTCGTCGCCGGGCAGGCCCCCCATCCGGGTCCGCAGCTCGGCCAGCGCGAT
>JAOPYP010000613.1 GCA_025964635.1 Actinomycetes bacterium
GTGCCCGGCCCGGCGGCCAGGGGCCGCTTCCGCGCGGCGGTACCAGTCCCGGCCGTGCCGCCGGGTCATCAGCGCGTCGTCGGCGTTGCCGGCCTGGGCGCGGAGGCTGGCCCAGCGCCGCGGTGGCCGCACCGGATGGGTGGTCTCCCTGCGGCCCTGGGTCAGCCGCCATCCCCGGTCCAGCACGCGCAGCGCGAGATCGGCGTCTTCCCGGAAGGCCCGCGGGAACCGTTCGTCGAAGCCGCCGGCGTCGATCAGCGCGCGCCGCCGGTAGGCCATGTCCGCGGTGATCCAGCGGGCCGTGGCCAGGCCCGCCGTCCCGCGCTCCCAGTCGGTGGGCCGGCGGCCGGCTGGCCCGGGGACGGTGATGGCTCCCTGCACCCCGCCCACCCGGGCCGGCTGGGCGGCCAGGTCGGCCACCAGGCCGGCCCGCCAGGACGGGCCCACGACCACGTCGTCGTCCAGGAACGCGACCCACTCGGTGTCCCGTGCGGCCCGCCAGCCCGCGTTCCGCGCGGCCGCCGGTCCCCGGCCCTCCAGCGTCACGACCACGGTCCGCCCGGCCAGTTCCGGCGGCAGCCGGACCGGCAGCGGATCCGGGGTGTCCCGCCGGTCGTCGGCCAGCACCACCTGGCGTGGCAGCGGCCCGGCCGCCGCGGCCAGTGCGTCCAGGCAGTCCTGCAGACACGGCCGCCCCAGGGTCGGGATGACGACCGTGTAGCTGGGGGGCTGCCCGCCGGGACTGGAGTGCACCGCGTGACTCAAGGGGGTTCTCCCTTGGTGGTGATCAAGGCCCGGGCCGCTACCCCCGCGTGGATGCGGCAAACGGGTGTTTGAGGTGGCCGGCCACGGGGACGTGGGGGCGGTGCAGCAGACCCACGGGGGGCCGGCCGGGACTGACGGGGGACCGGCGGCCACGGTCGTCATCGCGACCCGCAACCGCGGCCCCGAACTGTGCCACACCCTCGAACGCCTCGCCGGGCTGCCGGAACGGCCTCCGGTCGTGGTGGTGGACAACGGCTCCCAGGACGGCACCCCGGCGATCGTCCGGCGGCGCTTTCCCGCCACTCAGCTGATCGCGCTCCGGCGCAACCGCGGCGCGTGGGCCCGCAACCTCGGCGTGCTCCGGGCCCGGACCCCGCTCATCGCGCTGGCTGACGACGACTCCTGGTGGGCGCCGGGCTCACTGGCCAGCGCGGCGGCGGTGCTGGCGGCCAGCCCGGGGGTCGGGCTGCTCGCGGCGCGCATCCTGGTCGGCCCGGACCAGGCCCCGGACGCGGTCAACGCGGTGATGGCAGCCAGCCCGCTGCCGTCGGACGGCCTCCCCGGGCCGCGGGTGATGGGGTTCCTCGGCTGCGGGGCCGTGATCAGGCGGGACGCCTACCTGGCGGTCGGCGGGTTCTCCCGGCTGCTGTTCATCGGCGGGGAGGAGCAGCTCTTCGCCTACGACCTCGCCGCGGCCGGCTGGGCCGCGTGCTACCGGCCGGACATCGTCGCCTACCACCATCCGTCCCCCGCCCGGCAGCCCGCCACCCGGCGGTACCAGGAGGCGAGGAACCGCGCGCTGGTGGCCTGGCTGCGCCGGCCGCTCCGGTGCGCGCTGACCGAGACGGGCCAGCTGGCCCGGCGGGCGGGACACGACACGATCGCCGCCCGGGCCCTGGGCGGCCTGGCGGTCCGGCTGCCGCGGGCCCTGCTCGGACGGCGCCCGCTCCCGCCGGACGTGGAGACCGCCATCCGCACCCTGGGCGGCGGTCATGCCGGGTGAGGACCCGGGCCGCCCCCGGATCGGGCCGGACCCCCGGCTCACCGTGGTGGTGATCACCCGGGACCGGCGCGAGGAACTGCTCCGCACGCTGCGCCTGCTCGCGGCGCTGCCGGAACGGCCGCCGGTGATCATCGTGGACAACGGCTCCGCCGACGGCACGGCGGCCGCGGTCCGCCGGGCCCATCCGGAGATGCCGCTGATCGCCGCCCAGCGGAATCTCGGCGCGGTGGGACGCAACCTGGCTGTGCGCCGGGTGAGCACCCCGTACGTGGCCTTCTGTGACGACGACACCTGGTGGGAGCCGGGGTCGCTGGCCCTGGCCGCCGACGCGCTCGACCGGCACCCCGACCTGGCCTCGGTGACGGCCAGGATCGTGGTCCAGCCGGCGGGCACGGACGACCCCATCGTGCCGGAGCTGGCGCAGTCGCCCGTCCCCGGGCGGCCGGGCCTGCCCGGCCCGGCACTGATGAGCATCCTGGCGGGTGCGTCCGTACTGCGCTGCGCCGCGTTCCGGGAGGTCGGCGGCTTCTCGCCGCGGCTGTGGCTGGGCGGGGAGGAGGAACTCCTGGCCGCTGACCTGGCCGCCCGGGGCTACTTCCTGTGCTACCTGCCCGGCGCCACGCTGCACCACCAGGCCTCCACGCTGCGCGACCCGGCCCGGCGCCGCTGGCTCGGTATCCGGAACACGCTGTGGTTCACCTGGCTGCGCCGCCCTCCCGCGGCGGCGCTGCGCCGGACCGCGGAGCTCGCGGCCTCCGTGCCCCGGGACACGGTGTCGGCCAGCGCGTTCTGCGCCGCGGCCGGAGGGCTGCCCTGGGTACTGCGGGAGCGGAAGCCGCTGCCGCCGTCGGTGGAAGCGTCGATCCGGCTGCTCGACGAGCCGCGCCGCCACTCCGCCGCCCGGCAGTACGTCGGCTGACGCAGTCCGGGTTTACCCGGCCCGGGTAACGCCCTCAGCCCCCGGCCACGTTCGCCTGTTTCGCCCTAGGTGGCACGGGTAGCGAGCGGCGCCAACGCGCGACGACGCGACGATCCACCACCGGAGATGATCCCCCATGACCGAGAACTACCCTCCCATCCCTCCCGAGGATCCGCCGGCGGAAGAGCCGCTGGCGCATCAGGACCCGCTGAGGGACGAACCGGTGGGGCGGCCGTATGCCCAGCCGCTTGCGCCGCTGCCGGGCGAGTCGCTGCCCGGCGGGCCATTCCCTGGCCAGGAGACGACCGGCTCGGAGCCCGGACCGGAGCCGCAGGGCACCGCAGACGTCGTCCGGTCCCAGGCCTCGGACCTCGGCCAGACCGGCGTACAGGCAGGCAAGCGGACCGCTGACGTCGCCCGCGAGCAGGCCGCGGGAGTCGCCGAGGAGGCCGGCCGGCAGGGTCGTGACCTGGTCTACGAGGCCCGGGACCGGCTTACCGAGCAGGCCGGCCAGGGCCAGCAGCGGATGGCCAGCCAGCTTCTCTCGCTCAGCGACGAACTGCACAAGATGGCGGAGAGCTCCGATCAGGGCGGGATGGCCGCCGGGCTGGCCCGGCAGGCGGCGTCGCGGGCCCGCGGCGCCGGGCAGTGGCTGGACGGCCGCGGGCCGGAGGAAGTGCTGGACGAGGTCCAGTCGTTCGCCCGCCGCAGGCCTGCGGTGTTCATCGCCTGTGCGGTGGGCGCCGGCCTGCTGGCCGGCCGCCTGACCCGGGGCATCAAGGACGCGGGCAGTGACGGCTCCGCCGGAGTCGCGCCGGGCGCCGGGGGAACGCTGTGAGCGCCCATCCCGGCTCGGCGGCACCGCCGCCGCCCGGCCCGCGGCCGACCGCCGGCGGCGCACTTCCGGCCACCGAGCAGCCCTCCATGGGCGAGGCCTTCTCCTATGTGGCGGAAGACCTCAGCATCCTGATGCGTCAGGAAGTGGAACTGGCCAGGGCGGAGATCCGGCAGTCAGCGACCCGGGCCGGCAAAGGGGCCGGGATGCTGGCCGGGGCCGGCCTCGGCGGCTACATGGTGGCGCTGTTCGCGTCCGTCGCCGCCTGGTGGGGCATCGGTGACAGCACCGGCCACGGCTGGTCCGCACTGATCGTCGCGGCCATCTGGCTTGTCATCGCCTCGATCCTGGGGCTGCTCGGCCGGAGGGAGCTCAGCGCGGTCTCCGGCACGCCCCGGACGGTGCAAACCGCCAAGAAAATTCCTGACGCGCTACGAGGAAACGAGAGCAGGCCATGAGCACTGACCCGGATCAGGTCCGCGCGGAGATCGAGGAAACCCGCGCCAACCTCAGCGAGGATGTCAACACGCTCGCCGACACGGTGAACCCGGCGAGCGTGGCGAAGCGCCGGGTGGCCACCGCCCGGTCGGCGGTCACCGGAGTAAAGGACAAGGTCATGGGCACAGCAACAGGCTCCGCTGCCAGCACCGCGTCGGCGGCCGGCGACAAGATGTCCGCCGCCACGGGAGCGGCCCAGGACAAGATCTCGGCGGCCGGGGAAACCGCCCGGGACAAGGCATCGACGGCTCAGTCCCAGCTGCGGCGGCAGGCGTCCGGCAACCCGCTGGCCGTCGGGCTGATCGCGGTCGGCGTCGGCTGGCTGGTGGGCTCGCTGCTCCCGGCCAGCAGCGCGGAGGAGCAGGCCGCTGTGCGGGTCAAGGAGGCCGCGGCGCCGGCCGTCACCGGCGCGGCCAGGGAAGCCGCCTCCGGACTGGAGGATTCGGCCCGGCAGGCGGCGGAGTCGGTCAAGGCCACCGCGGCTGACGCCGCTGCCACCGTGAAGGACGAGGCCGCCGGCTCGGCGCAGGACGTCCGGGACCAGGCCCAGCAGGCCACCGGTGCGGTCCGCGACCGCCAGGGGAACTACTGACCGCCGGGTAACTCACCCGGTAGGGGCGCCGTCCGGGCGGCCGCGGAGTGACTCCGCGGCCGCCCGGACCCATCGTGGTGGCGGCCGCGGACTCCCGGCGTGGCCGCCTCCATGCGCAGGTCCCCGGCGGGAACTTATGCCGGCGTGCGACCGGGCCGGCTTCCGGGTCAGGCCGCCAGCGCCTCACGCGCCCTGACCAGGTCGGCCACGAAGCCGGCGAACGCTTCCTCACGGGCGTCGTTGTCCTGAGCGCGGAGGATCGAGGACGGGTGGACGGTGCTGAGCACTGCGCCCTGCCAGCCGCCCACCGTGATTTCTTCTAGCCGGCCGCGGTGGTCGCGGACCCTGAATCCCCGGCCGAAGATCGCCTCCCCGGCGACGGCGCCCATGGCCACGGTGACGCGGGGGCCGACCACCGCGAGCTCCGCTTCCAGCCAGCCGCGGCAGGCCATGATCTCGGTCCCGTTGGGGCGCTGGTGGATGCGGCGCTTACCGCGTGCGTCCCACTTGAAGTGCTTCACCGCGTTCGTGAGGTAGGCGTCGGCCCGGTCGATGCCGCTGTCGTGCAGCGCGCGGTCCAGGAGGTGCCCGGCCGGGCCGACGAACGGATGACCCTGCTTGTCCTCCTGGTCCCCAGGCTGCTCGCCGACCAGGGCCAGGGGTGAGTCCGGGCGTCCCTCGCCGAACACCGTCGCGGTCGCCCGCTGATAGAGGTCGCATCGCGTGCAGGACGCCGCTTCCTTGGCGAGTTGCTCGAGCGTGCTCACGTCACTCGGTGTTACCCGGCTGGCCGGGTCCTATCCATGATCTGAGGCCATGGTCGCGGCGCCCCGGGTCAGCGCCCTATCGCGGCCTCCGCCGCGCCGCCCGCCCCGGTCGCGGCACTGGCGCCGAGAACCCGCAGGAGGTCCGCGGTGAGCGGCGGCGTGGTCCGCGCGCCGGGCGCGGACCGGGCCCGGGCCCGGCCCTCCGCGGACCGGCACCAGGCCCACAGCCGGTCCAGCTCGCTGCGGTCAAGCACCGGCTTCCCCGGCCGGGGGAGCAGCACCGGCCATCCCCAGGCCGTGGCCTGCGCGGCGACCTTGGCCCCGCCGGCCACCGGGTCGACGGCCAGCGCGGGCACCTTGTTCTTGAGGGCCAGCACCAGCCCGTGCAGGCGGGTGGTCACCACCACGTCGGACCGGGCGATCACCGCCTCGACCTGCGCCGCCGTCGCCGGGCTGCGCCAGTCCGCGTGCGCCAGCCGCGTGTCCACCGCCACCCGGGCACAGTCCAGTGTGGCCAGCCACCCGCCGAGCTCCGCCGTCAGCGGGCCGTGCCGCCCCCGGGCCGCGTACTCGGGCTGCTCTCCCGCCACGATCACCGCGGCCACCGGGACCGCGGGCACGGCAACGGCCGCGGCGAGGTCCAGCCGTCCGGACGTGCCGGGCGCATCCCGGGCGAGCACCTGGTGGAACCCGGTGACGGCCGGGTCGGCGGGATCGATGACGGACACGCCGACCGCGATCCGGTAGCAGCCCCGGTAGCGCTCGTGCAACTGCTCCACCTGCCAGCCGTGCGCCGGCCCGCAGCTGAACACCAGATGGGTGTAGTCCCCCGGCGGCGAGTCCTCCAGTGTCCGGCCGCCCGGCCGGAAGACCGGGCTCCAGGCCAGATCGCACGGAATGCCCGCGCCGCCCAGCGCGCCGCGCGCCGCCTCCATCGCGAGCACGTCCCCGGCGGTGGCCTCACCGTGCAGGAAACTGGCCCAGCCCACGACCAGGACCCGCCCCGGCGCCGGGCCGGGCGCCTGATCCGTCACCGTGCCGTGCGTCATTGGGGCGCCGGGGCCTCGCCCGGGCGGGTCAGGTCGATGAGGGGCAGGCCCACATCCGGGCGGATGGTCTTGCGCAGGTGGGCGGGCGCTTCCCGGATGACCACCTCCAGAGTCGGCCAGACCTGCCCCTCCAGCAGGTGACCCCCACGAGTACTCCCGTCCGGCAGGCCGAGGACCGCGTGCAGGTGGAGTTGCGGGCCGTCCGCGGCCGCGGCGATGTCGCCGATCAGGGACAGCACCTCGCACTGCCCGGCCACCGGGATGTGCCGGTAGTCCTGGACCTCGCGGTCGAACCAGCCGACCACGGCCCGCTCGAAGCCGCCGATGGCGGTCACCTGCGCCGCCTCCAGGTCCTGCTTACGGGCGAACCCGCTGAGCTCGGCCACCGCCTCGTCGCCGGGGTCGAGCACGACCACATAGGCCGGCGCGGGCGGCGGCTCGATCATTCTCCAGTGCACAGGACCCCCTCGTTCGTTCCAGACAAGTTAACTAAACGTAATCATGGCAGGACCATACGTACGCGCCCGGAGTGGCTCACAGCCCATCCCCGGCCGGCTCTGACTAGCCGGGCAGGGTTTCGCCGCCCACCGGGGCCAGCACCTCACCCGAGTAGTAACTGGACATCCGGCCCGCCGCGAAGAACACGTACGACGGGGCGATCTCGTCGGGGTGCGCCGCGCGGCCCATCGGCACCTGGGCGCCGAAGTTGCTGACCTTCTCCTCGTCGAAGGTGGCCGGGATGAGCGGAGTCCATACCGGACCGGGCGCGACTGCGTTGACCCGGATGCCGCGGTCCTGCAGTGCCTGGGCCATGGAGTAGGTGAAGGCGAGGATGGCACCCTTGGTCGCCGAGTAGTCGATCAGGGTCTTGTTGCCGCGCAGGCCGTTGATGGACGAGGTGTTGATGATGGCACCCCCGTCGGGCAGGTGCGGGACGGCCGCCTTGGTGGTCCAGAAGTAACTGAAGATGTTGACCCGGAATGTGCGTTCCCACTGGCTGGTAGTCAGCTCGAGGAAATCCTGCACCGGCTTCTGGGTCGCGGCGTTGTTGACCAGGATGTCCAGGCCGCCCAGGTCATGCACGCTCTGGTCGACGGCCCGCTGGCAGTTGGCCTCCTCGGCCAGGTCGCCCCGGATGGTCACGCACCGGTGCCCGGCCTTCTCGACCAGGCTGGCGGTGTGCCGCGCGTCCCCGTCCTCCTGCTCGGACAGGTAGGCGATGGCCACGTCGGCGCCTTCCTTGGCGAAGGCCACGGCGACCGCCCTGCCGATGCCCGAGTCACCGCCGGTGACCAGCGCGCGCTTCCCGGCCAGCAGGCCGCGGCCGTCGTAGTCGCGCATCTCGTCGCGCGGATGCGGGTCCATCTCGCTGGTGCGGCCCGGGTACTCCTGGGTCTGCTTCGGCGGCGGGTGTTCCTGTGAAGGCGTGCTCATCTCGCTGATCTCCTCCCGTGAAGAACGCGCCGGTCTCCCGTGGGGCGGCCCGGTCCTCCCGGTTAACTGGCCGAGGAGCCGGCGGGCCGCGACCGGCGGGATCGTGCGCAGCCGTGACCGGCCGGTCAGGCTGCGCGGCTACCCAGGTGCCGAGCGGCGAAACGGGCGGGCTGCCTCCCCGGATTTCCGCCGGGCTGGTTTGCCCCGGCTCTCCCGGGAAGCGGCAGGGGCCCGCCACGCGAAGGCCAATCCCGGACGGGGCCAGGCGACCGCAACGAGCGGCTGAGGAGGAACCATGCCGGATGTTTTCGACGTACTGGGCCAGGACCATCAGGAGGTCAAGCGGATGCTGGCCGAGCTCGAGACGGGCCCGACCGCGGCGACCGGTGCCAACGACAATCACCTGATGCTGCGGAAGAAGATGGTCGAGGAACTGATCATCGAGGAGTCCAAGCACGAGGCCCTCGAGGAGATGTACTTCTGGCCGGCCGTGCGCGACCGGCTCCCCAACGGTGACGAGCTCGCGACCACCGCAACGGGCCAGGAACAGGAAGGCAAGAAGGTCCTGGACCGGCTGGACAAGCTGAACGCGGACCAGCCCGAGTTCGAGGAGCTCGTGCTCACGTTCATCAACGCGGGCCGCGAGCACATCGCGTTCGAGGAGACCAAGGTGTGGCCGCTGCTTCGGGGGACGCTCACCGGGGACGAGGCCGTCAGCATCGGCGACAAGATCGCCGCGGGTAAGAAGACGGCCCCGACCCGCCCGCACCCGAACACCCCGCCCTCACCGGGCGTGCTCAAGGGCGCCGGTCCCGCGGTAGCTGCGGCCGACCGGCTCCGGGACGCGGCCACGGGCCGGGGCCAGGACTGACAGGCGGCGGCCGGTCAGCGGATCGAGAAGGCCAGGGCGCCGCCCAGGCAGGCCACCCCGATCACGATCCAGGTCACGTAGTCGTTGACCACGCCGCTCTGGAACCGCTGCAGCGGCCGCACCAGCCAGGTGCCCGGCTCGAATCCCCGGCGCAGCAGCGGCAGCCGCCGCCAGTACAGGGCCAGGAAGGCGAGGAACACCGCCCCGGCGGCCGTGCCCAGGCCGATGAGCAGGTCGGTCACGGTCACCCCGGCCGGTTCGGGGGCGTAAGGCGCGGCCGTGTGCGCGACGCGGGCGCCGTACAGCACGGCCGCGTTGTAGGCGGGCTGATCCTGGAACCGCACCGCGGCCGCCTCGACCACCGGACCCAGACGGGGCAGCAACCCGACGGCCACCGCCGCCGCGACCAGCACGGCCGGCGGGATGATCATCGTGAGCGGGGTGTGCTGCTTGCCCTCGTCCGTCTCGCTGGTCTCCTCCGACGACTCCCGCGCCATCTGCGGGTCCTCGCTGGGCGGGTCACCCAGCCCGTAGAAGACGCCGCCGGCCACCCGCAGCACGGCCCCGCCGACCACGGCCGAGGCGACCACGAGCAGCGCGATGACCCAGGTCATCCCCCGTGCGGAATTGGTGTCCTCGATCCAGCCCTTGCCCAGGTAGGTGGCGAACGGGGGCAGGTCGGCCAGGCCGAACGCGGCCAGCGTGAACACCACGCCGGTCACCCGCAGCGGGCGGCCCCGGCCGTGCAGCCAGGTCTCGTTCACCGAGCCCAGCCGGTGCAGCACGATCCCGGTGCACAGGAACAGCGCGGCCTTGACCATCGCGTGGCCGGCTACGGAGACCGCGGCCCCGGCCAGCCCGAGCGGGGTGAGCAGGGCCAGGCCGGTCAGGAACATGCCTGCGTGGCTGATGGTGGAGAACGCGAGCAGCCGTTTGATATGCCGTTCCCGGAAGCAGAACAGGGCGCCCACGATCGTGGTCAGCAGGCCGAGGGCCAGGAACGCGTGCGTGATCGTGGCCCGGTTCCCCAGGGCCTGGCCGAACATGGACCAGTAAACGCGGGCGACACCGTAGAGCCCGAGTTCCACCATGACCCCGGAGAACAGGACGCAGACCGGGGTGGGCGCCACCGCGTGCGCGTCGGCCAGCCAGAAGTGAAACGGCACGATGGCGCCCTTGATCAGCCAGCCGGTGATGATCAGCACGAACGCCACCACGACCAGGCCGTCCGGCCGGTGCCGGGCCAGGTCGTGGCCGATCTGGGCCATGTTGAGCGCGCCGGTGCGCCCGTAGGCAACGGCGATCCCGGACAGGGTGAGGTAGGCGCCGATGCTGTTGGTGATGGCGAAGTTCAGCGCGCCCTGGATGGAGCCGCGCTCTTCGGGCCGGTAGGCGGTCAGCGCGTAGGCCGACACCCCCATCAGCTCGAACCACACGAACATGTCGAAGATGTCGCCGGTCAGGCAGAACCCGGTCATGCCGGCCAGGAACGTCAGCATCAGGACGTGGTAGTAGGTGGCCACCCGCTGGAAGTAACGCCAGGAGAAGAGCATGCCCGCGGTGACCAGGATCGCGGCCAGGCAGGCCAGGCCCGCGCTGAGCGGCCCGACCGCGAAGTCGATGCCGATCGCGATCCCGTGGTGAGGCCGGAAGCCGGCGAACCAGTAGACTTGGTCCCGGTGCGCGACCTGGACCAGGATGACCACCAGCATGCCCGCGACCCCGGCGCTGGCCGCGATGGCCACCGAGTCCAGGATCCGCCGCCGGCGGCGCAGCAGCGGGGTCAGCGCCGAGATCGCCGCCGCCACGAGCAGCGGCACGACCACGGCCAGGGGCAGCAACTGGTCCACGGGATGCGTCACTCAGCCCTTGAGCTGGACGAGCTCTTGCGGATCGAGGGTGCCGAACCGTTTGTGGGCCTGGATGGCGAGGGCCAGCAGCAGGGCCGTGACGGCGGCCTCCACGACCACGTCCGTGAGGGCCAGGGCCTGGACCACGGGATCGACGGCCGGGGTGTGCACCGGGATGTCGAAGAAGTACGGGGCGACGGCGCCGGTCTTGTACCCCACGCCCAGCAGCAGCACATAGGTCGAGGACTGCACGACGATCAGGCAGATGATCTGGTGCACCAGGTGGCGGCTGGTCACGATGCCGTACAGGCCGACGGCCAGGATGTAGACCACGACCACGAACGGGACGATGTGCATCAGTGATCCCCCTGCCGGACGAGCAGCGTCTGGTCGACCAGCTCACCCACGATGAGAATGAAGGCCGCGGCCACCTCGACGCCGACGAAGAAGCTGATCAGCGCGATGGTCCCCGAGGAGCTGACCGCGCCCGGGGTGGTGCCGAGCGGCAGGAAGTTGGTCAGGTAGGGCAGCCCCATGGCGACCGCGCTGACCCCGATGGCGGCGAACCCGCCTGCGCCCACCGCCTCGAACGCCTCGGTCAGGTCGACCGGGCTGATCCGCCGGAACAGGAGGTACTCCCCGGACAGGTAGATGAGGAAGAACGCGGTGGCCAGGACCACGCCGCCCTGGAAACCGCCAGACGGGCTGGTCTGCGCGTGGGACGCCAGGAACCAGCCCATCACCACCACCGGCCCGGTGAAGACCAGGGCGGCCAGCCGCACCGCGTCGCTGGCCGGCGGGACCGCCCAGTCCGCCGTCGCGTCGCGCGGGTCACGTTCCCGCTCGTTGCGCAGGTGGCGCAGGACCACGGCCATCGCGCTGGCCGCGACGAACAGGATGAACTCCTCGCCCACGGTGTCGAAGCCGCGGTATTCGAAGTTGACCGCCGAGACCACGCCGGTCGCCTTGGTCTGGGCCACCGCGATCCGGTTGATGATGTCGCCGTAGGGCCCGGGATAGTTCCCGAACCCGGGCAGCCCGGCCAGCCCCCAGAGGTAGAACGCGGCCAGGCCGGCCAGGGCGGCCAGGAAGATCCAGCGGCGCTGGCCGGGCGTCATTTCTCCCGCCTCTTCACCTTGGCCAGCGCCAGCAGCAGCAGCATCGGCAGGGCCACCGCGCCCACGGTCAGCTCGGACAGGGTCACGTCCGGGGCCTGGAAGGCCAGGAACAGCACGGCCAGCAGGACGCCGTACGCGCTCAGCATGATGACCTGGCGGACCGGCTCGCGGATCAGCACCACCGCGGTGGCGCCCGCGGCCACCAGCACCAGGAGTGTCACCTGCAGCACGTCCATGATGCCGGCCGGGATGGTGTACGGCGTGACCACGGCGGCGATGTGAGCGGTGCTACCCATCGCGGCCCCCCGCGCCGTGATCGCTTTCTCCCTGGCCGGCCGGGGGAGTACCGGCTCCCTGGGCGGGGGGAGTGCCGGGCCGCCAGTCGCCCTTGTCCCGGATCCGGGCGGCCCTGATCGTGGCGTGGGTCAGGAACGGGCCCCCGATCACCACGAACAGCAGCGCCAGCCAGGTTTCCGAGCTGTTCTCGGACCAGCCCGACCGGACCAGGACCGCCAGCCCGACGATCAGCGGCGCGATCAGGGCGAGCGGGGTCAGGTAGTGCAGCTTCTGGTAGGTGTCCCGCATGACCAGGATGCCGGCCGACGACGCGAGGACCAGGGCGGCGGCCAGCCCCAGCAGCACGTCGGCGGCGATCCCCTGGGCGGTCACAGCCACCGCTCCAGGAACCGGACGAAGACCAGCCCGCTGCCGAACAGCAGCACCGCGAGCAGCACGGGAAGCTCGAACTCGCCAGGGCGGCGGAAGCCCTCGGCCAGCAGCACCAGCACCATGACCACGATGGAGCTGATCGCCTCGTACGCCACGACGGCGTCCATGACCTTGCCCCGGACCAGGACGATCCCGCACGGGATCACGGCCGCGAGCATGGCGATGGCCGCGATCACGAAGCTGTTCACTCCGCCGCCTCCCCTTCGTCGACCACGAGCTGGTGGATCACCATCACGTCGCGGTCCTTATCGATGCCCAGCGCGATGGAGTTGGGCGCGAACGACCGGCTGCCGATCAGGAGGGCCCGCCGGGTCTTCCCCTCCGCCGTGTCGTCGCCGTAACGGGCCGGCAGCATCCGGAACCCGCTGGGCGGCTCTTCGCCGCGGGCCAGCCGCCGCCCCAGCGCGCCGAACACGGTCACGGTGTCCTGCGCGACCTGGCCCGGCAGTGAGATGACCCGGGCCAGCCATTCGGCCCTCATCCGCACCCGGGCCGCGGCCTGGTAGGTCACCAGCTCGGCCAGGAAGGCCGCCAGGGCCGCCGCGCCCGCCCCGGCCAGCAGCTCATCCGTGGCGATCGAATCGTCCAGGATGACCCAGAACGACATCAGCAGGACCCACCAGGTCAGCCAGGCACCGGCCCGGCGGGCCAACGGGGCTTTCTCCCGTGGCCGGGGGCTGGTCATGCGGCTGTTTCGGCTGGAGGCCGGCCCGCACTGATCGGCTCAGGCACCCACCCCACGTACCCAGGAGGTACCCGGCAAACGTGTCCCTGAGCTGCCCGCGGCCGTCCGGCCGGCGGCCCGCGGCCGCCCGGGCGGGCCCCCGCCTGGCCGCAGGGACGGTTTGGCCGCTGCGGGCTCCGGGTAGGGGCAGCGTCCCGGCGTGCTGTGCACCGGCCAATCCGGCCGGGATCAAGGACGGGGGAGGTGCAGGCCCGGTGCCTCAACGCGCGGTGATCCTCTCCGGCTCCCTGGGCCTGGGTCACGACGTCGTCTCCGAGGTGCTGTCCGCGAGCCTGGCCGGCCTCGGCTGGGAAAGCCGGACGCTGGACTGCATGAGCATGCTGGGCCCGCGGGCGGGCCGGGCCGGCGACTGGGTCTTCCGCCGCCTGATGGCCAGGCCGGGCGTCTTCGACGCGCTGCACTTCGCCCACCTGCGGACGGGAAGCCGTCTCGCCACGGCCATGGACCGCGCGGCCACCCCGCGGCTGGTGTCCGCCCTCCGCGGCGCACTGCGCGATGAGCCCGCCGACCTGGTCATCAGCGTGTTCGCCGCGGGCGTCCCGGCCGCTGCCGAACTCGCCGGGTCCCGGCCGCGGCTGCGCACCGTGGTGCTCTGCCCCGATGCCCTGCCCCACGCGACGTGGGTCCGCGACGGCATCGACCTGTTCCTGGTGACCTCCGCCGCCGCGGCCGCCGGCGTGCGCCGCTACGCGTCCCGCGCCCGGGTCGCCGTGGTCCCGCCGCCGGTGCGG
>JAOPYP010000650.1 GCA_025964635.1 Actinomycetes bacterium
GCGGCGCCAGCATCCGGCCCGGCGCCCGCCAGCGCCGCGCCAGCCAGCAGCGCACCCTCCGCCCCGGGAACCGCCAGCGGCGACACGGCCGGGCCGTGCCGGCTGAGCTCCTCCGGGCTGGACAGGAACACCCTGAGGTGCTCCGCCTGCACGGCGACATCCCAGGCGGACGGCGGCCGGGCCGCCGGGTCCTTGCGGGTCAGGTCGGTGACCAGCGCGGCCACGGCGGAAGGCACGGTCGGCGGCAGCGCGGGCATGCCCCGGTCCAGGTGCGCGAGGGCCACCGCCAGCGCCTCGCCCGCGAACGGGACCTGCCCGGTGAGGCACTGATGCGCGACCACGCCGAGCGCGTACAGGTCGGCCGCGGGCGTCGCGGGGGCACCCGACACCCGCTCCGGCGCGAGGTAGGCCGGGGTCCCGATCAGCATCCCGGGCTGGGTGACGGCCGTTTGCCCATCCGCGTGGGCGATCCCGAAGTCTGTGACCTTGACCAGGCCATCCGACCTGAGCAGCAGGTTTCCCGGCTTGATGTCACGGTGGACCAGCCCGGCCCGGTGGGCGGCGGCGAGCCCGCGGGCCGCCTGGGCCACGATGTCCATCACGTCCTCGGGCGGCAGCGGCCCGTCGTCCAGTATCCGGGTCAGGGACAGCCCGTCCACGAGCTCCATCACCAGGTACCCGGGCTCGGGACCTACCGCTTCCCCGTAGTCGAAGACCTGCGCGATGTTCGGGTGCGACAGCGAGCCCGCATGATGCGCCTCGGCCCGGAACCGGGCCAGGCCTTCGTCGTCGGCGGCGTGCTCCGGGCGGAGCACCTTGATCGCCACCCCACGGTCGATGGCCAGATCGGTACCCCGCCAGACCTCACCCACCCCGCCCGTGGCGATGAGCACGTCCAGCCGGTACCGGTCCCGAAGCACAAGCCCTGGCACTCCCACATAAGGGGAGCTACCCGCACACGTGATGATCACTCGTTTAACGGCTTTATCCTGTCAGCTTTGACGGCTCTGACCAGGCGGCCGCCGGTCCCCCGGCTGGCAGGTTCAGGTCACCACCTGCGGATGAGTCACCCGGTGCCGGTCTGCGGGACGCCCGGGTCTCCCCGGCTGGCCCCCGGGCACACGCATTCCGGACAATGGGTGGGACGGTGGTGTCGCACAGGAGGGACCCTGCGGTGCTGAGGACGCTGGCCCTGCACGCCGACCAGGTGGTGCCCGCCCGGGCGCAGATGGGTTCCAGCCTGGGCTTTCATATCATCCTGGCCTGCATGGGCATCGCTTTCCCCGCGGTGGTGATGACCGCGCACTACCGGGGGCTGCGCCACGGCGACGCGGATGCCCTGCTGCTGGCCCGGCGCTGGTCCAGGGTGATGGCCGTGCTCGTCGCGGTCGGCGCGGTGAGCGGGACCGTGCTGTCGTTCGACATGGGCCTGCTGTGGCCCGGGCTGATGGGCCGGTACGGCGCGGCGATCGGCATCCCGTTCAGCTTCGAGGGCATCTTCTTCCTGCTCGAAGCAGTGTTCACGGCGATCTACCTGTACGGCTGGGACCGGCTGCCGCGCTGGGCGCACTTCTGGACGCTCGCCCCGGTGGCGGCCACCGGCATCCTGGGGGCCCTGTCCGTGGTCGCGGCCAATTCCTGGATGAACGCACCGTCGGGATACACGATGTCGCACGGGCGGATCACCAGCGTGAACCCGGTGGCGGTGTTCTTCAACGGCGCCACCTACTACGAAGTGCCGCACATGATCCTGGCCGCCTACCTGGTCGCCGGCGGCCTGGCCGCCACCCCCTACGCGATCGGCCTGCTGCGCGGCCGCCGGGACCGATACTGCCGCCTCGGCTTCCTGATCCCGTTCACGATCGCCGCGATTGCGGCGCCGCTCCAGATCGCCATCGGCGACACCGCGGCCCGGGCCATCGCCAGCCAGCAGCCGGTCAAGTTCGCGTCGATGGAGTATGTGCCGCACACCGCCCGGGGGGTCACCGAGTGGATCGGCGGGGTCTGGTACCACGGCCATGTGGTGGGCGGGATCGGCGTGCCGGACATGGATTCGCTGCTGGTCGGCTTCTCACCGCACACCCAGGTCAAGGGCTGGGACATCGTGCCCGCCGCCTACCGGCCGCCGTTCCCCACCCTGATCCACCTGAGCTTCGACGTCATGGTCGGCATCGGCACCCTGATCCTGCTCTGGGGGATCTGGCTGGCCTGGTCCTGGTGGCGGCACCGGGACCTGCCCCGGGGCCGGCCCGGCACGGTCTTCCTGGCCGGCGGGGCGCTGTCGGGGGTCGCCGCGACGGTGGCGATGGAGGCCGGGTGGGTGGTCACCGAGGTGGGCCGCCAGCCGTGGACCGTGTACCGGGTCCTGCTGACCAGTCAGGCCGCCACCACGGCGAGCGGCGTACTGGGCACGCTCACCGCGACACTGATCATCTACGGCGCGCTGACCGTGGGCACCTTCGCGGTGCTGTGGACAATGCAGCGGCGCTGGCGGGCCGGGGCGGGCGGCGAGCCGGAACCGGCCGTGCCGTACGCCCCCGCCGGGCCCTCCCGCCCCGGGCCTGAGGGCGGGGCGCGATGATCGCGGATGCGGTGGCGGCCGTGATCGTGCTGGTCAGCACAGCCTACGCGGCGCTGGCCGGAGCCGATTTCGGCGGGGGCATCTGGGACTTGCTGGCCGGCTCGGCGGAGCGCGGCGCCGCGCCGCGGGCCCGGATCGACGAGTCCATCGCGCCCGTCTGGGAGTCCAACCACGTCTGGCTGATCATCGCTCTCGTCGTGCTGTGGACCGGGTTCCCGGCCGCCTTCGCGGCGATCTTCACGACGCTGTTCATCCCGCTCAGCGTGGCCGCGCTCGGGATCGTGCTGCGCGGCTCCGGGTTCGCGTTCCGGTCCCAGGTCCGCTCGCTGCGCTGGCAGGCGGCCATGGGCGGCGTGTTCGCCCTCTCCTCCCTGCTGACCCCGTTCTTCATGGGCACGGTCATCGGGTCGGTGGTGACCGGCCGGGTCAGCGTGCACGGTGACCCGGCCGGCGCCTGGGTCAACCCCACCTCGCTGCTGACCGGCGCGCTGTTCGTGGCGGTCTCCGCCTACCTCGCCGCGGTGTACCTCACGGTGGACTCCGAGCGGGCCGGCGAGCACGGGCTGCGGCGCTATTTCACCCGGCGCGCGCTGGCGGCCGGGGTCCTGTCCGGGATCCTGGCCGCGGTGACCATGGCCGTGCTGCACTCGAGCGCTCCCCGGGTGTTCACGAACCTGACCACCGGGCGGGCCCTGCCGCTGGTCGTAGTGTCGGTGCTGGCGGGCGCGGCGGTCCTGGTGCTGCTGCCGCTCGGCCGGACCCGGCTGGCCCGGCCGCTGGCCGCCGTGGCGGTCGCCGCGGTGGTGTTCGGCTGGGCGGTCGCCCAGTACCCGCTGCTGATTCCGCCCCACCTGACGATCGGGGCCGCGGCCGCGCCAGCGGCGACGGAGGCCACCGAACTGGTGGTCGTCGGGATCATCGTGGTCCTGGTCGTGCCCTCCTTCGTGCTGCTCTTCCGCCTGGCCCAGCGCGGCACCCTGCGCGAACCGGAAACCTGAGCCGGCCGCCCTCGAAATCTGGTCGCATGGAACGCGGGCCGACGGGGAGGTGCGGCGGCATGCCCAAGAGAGAAACCAGGCGGGCACGCGCGGACGCCAGGCAGGCCCGTGAGGATCGCGCCCGGGAGGACTACCACGATCCGATCGCTGGGTTCGGCGGTGCGGCGCCGGCCCGCAGCGCCCTGACGCTACGCCTCGTGCTGGCCAGCTTCGGCCTGGTCACCTGCGGTCTCGGCGCGGCCGCGTTCCTGATCGTCACGAACGCGCCGGCGCTCGCCGGGATCCTCGCCTTCCTGGCCGC
>JAOPYP010000689.1 GCA_025964635.1 Actinomycetes bacterium
CGCAGCGCGTCCACGGAGTGCGCGCTCAGCACCGCGTCGCAGTACGGCCAGGCCGCGGCCATGCCGCCGGCCAGCGGGCGGTACTGCTCGCTCTTGGTCCGCGGGTTGACCCAGATGATCCGGTGCGCGACCCGGGACAGCCGCTCCATCTCCCGGCGCAGCACGGCCGGCTCCCCGGTGTCCCAGCCGTCTGAAATGATCACGATCACGGCTCCCCGGGCCAGGCCGGGGCGGCCCACCGTGTCGTTGAACTCCTTCAGCGAAGCCCCGATGCGGGTGCCGCCCAGCCAGTCCGGCGCGGCCTGGCCCGCCCGCCGCAGCGCCTGCTCGGGGGGCATGTGCGCGAGCGCCCCGGTGAGCCGGGTCAGCCGGGTGGCGAACGTGAACACCTCGGCCTCGGCCCCGCCCGCCGCGCAGTACAGCAGCTGGAGCATGGCCCGCGCGTAGGGTTCCATCGACCCGGAGATGTCGCACAGCACGATCAGCTGGCGCGGCCGCAGCGCCGGGGCACGGTAGGCCAGCCGGAGCGGGTGGCCGCCGGTGCGCCGGGCGTGCCGCAGCGTGCTGCGCAGGTCGGTGCGGCGGCCCCGGGCCGCGGGACGCTCGCGGCGAGAGCGGCGCAGCGGCACGGCCAGGGTCAGCTCGCTCATCAGGCCGGCCAGGGCCTGCAGCTCGGCCGGGGTCAGCTCGGCGAAGTCCGTGCCCGCCAGCCGCTCGATCCGGCTGGCCAGAGCCGGGCGGGCTGTCCCTGGCTGGTCCGCCGCGTCCGGGTCCGTGACTTCGCCCGGCGTTGCCTCGGGCGATCCCGCGGCGTGGTCCGCCTGCTCGCCCGCCCCCTCTGGGCCTGGCCCCGGCGGCGGGACCGGGTGCTGCTGCGCGGCCCGCGCGGCCTCGGCGAGCAGATCATCCGGACCAGGCCGGGGCGGCGGACCGGGCGGCTCCGGACCGGTCTGCGCCGTCCGGGGGCCGTCCATCCCGCCGAACAGGTCGCTGAACACCCGCCGCACGGTCTCGACCTGCTCCGGGCCGGAGGCGAACGTGGCCAGCGCGCACAGGTAGAGCTCGTACTGGGTGGCCGGGCGGGCCAGGGGCACGGCCCGGGCGAACCGCTCGCAGCGGCCCGGGTCAGCCGGGACCCCGGCGTCCCGCAGTTCGGCGCCGAGCCGGGCGGCGATCAGCGCCAGGTCGGCCGGGACACGGTCCCCGTTGGTGTGGCCCGGTCCCGTGTGATCCGGCCCCGTGTGGCCCGGTCCCGTGTGATCCGGCACGGGCCCTCAGTCACCGTCACCGGCCGCCGTGGCGAACCCGGCCGCCCGGAGCACCTGCAGGTCTTCGGAGTACTTCAGCACCACGCCCGCGGTCTGGGCCGCGACCGTCTCGTCGATCCGGTCCGCGCCCAGCACGACCAGGGCCTCCGCCCAGCTGATCGCCTCGGCGACGCCGGGCGGCTTGGCCAGATCGAGGTCCCGGAGCCGGGCAATGCCCCGGGCCACCTGCCCGGCCAGCGGTTCCGCGGCGGCAGGTACCCGGCGGCGGATGATCGCCGCGACCCGCTCGGTGTCCGGGTACTCGATCCAGTGGTAGAGGCAGCGCCGCTTCAGCGCGTCGTGCAGATCCCGGGTCCGGTTGGAGGTGAGCACCACGACCGGCGGCAGCGCGGCGCGCCGGGTTCCCAGCTCCGGGATCGTGACCGCGGACTCGGCGAGCAGCTCGAACAGGAACGCCTCGAACTCGTCGTCCCCCCGGTCCACCTCGTCGATCAGCAGCACGGCGGGCCGCGGGCCGGGATGGTCGAGCGCGGCCAGCAGCGGCCGGGCCAGCAGGTAGTCGGCGCTGAACAGATCGGCGTCGCGGAGCGTCTCGCCGCGGGACTCGGCCAGCCGGATCGCGAGCAGCTGGCGCGGGTAGTTCCACTCGTACAGCGCCTCGGCGGCGGTCAGGCCCTCGTAGCACTGGAGCCGGATCAGCCGCGTGTCCAGGACGGCCGCGAGCGCCTTGGCCGCCTCAGTCTTCCCCACCCCGGGCTCACCCTCGAGGAGGATCGGCTGCCCCATCCGGGCGGCGAGGAACAGGGCCACGCCCAGCGGCTCGTCGGTCAGGTACCCAGCCCCGTCCAGGTCGCGGATCAGGGTCGCGGCGTCAGGGAGGCGCGCGGCGATATCGCTCATGCCGGGCCCAGAATGGAGGAACGCATAGCACCATGATGCGGCAGGCCGCCGGCTGACCGCGCACCTGAGGTCGCAGATCGGCCGGAGGTTAACTCGGCCGGAGGTTAACGCAGTGCGCCGCGGCCCGCGCGCGGCTGGGCCGCGCTCGGCCCGCAGGGGTCGATCGGGGGCCAGGGGTCGTCCCCCGGGTCTACAGAGCCAGGTCGGCGCGCACCGGGCGGCCCTGAAGCGCGGACCACACGCTGGCCGGGGTGAGCGGCATGTCCGCGTGCCGGAGGCCCAGCGGGCGCAGCGCGTCCACTACCGCGTTCACCACCGCGACCGGCGAGCCCACCGTGGCCGACTCACCCACCCCCTTGGCGCCGATCGGGTGGTGCGGGCAGGGGGTGACGGTCTCGCCCAGCTCCCAGGACGGGCATTCCAGCGAGGTGGGCAGCAGGTAGTCCATGAACGAGCCGCCGAGGCAGTTCCCGTCCTGGTCGTAGGTGATGACCTGCATCAGCGCCATCCCGACCCCGTCGGCCAGGCCGCCGTGCACCTGCCCCTCCACGATCATCGGGTTGATCCGGACCCCGCAGTCGTCCACCGCGATGAACCGGCGCAGGGCCACCGCCCCGGTGCCCGGGTCGACGTCCACCACGCAGATGTACGCGCCATAGGGATAGGTGAGGTTCGGCGGGTTGTACACGGTCTCGGCGTCCAGGTGACCCTCGACGCCGTCGGGCAGCTCCAGCGAGGAGTGTGCGGCCATCGCGATCTCGGCCATGGTGCGGCCCTGCTCGGGGTCGCCGCGGACCTGCCACCGGCCGCGGGCCCACTCCAGGTCCTCCGGCGCGGCCTCCAGCATGGCCGCGGCCACCACCCGGGCCCGCTCCCGCACTTTGCGCGCCACGACCACGGCCGCGGCACCGGACACGGGCGTGGACCGCGACCCGTAGGTGCCCAGGCCGAACGGGGTCCGGTCGGTGTCGCCGTGCACCACCTCGACGTCGTCCGGGCTCAGCCCCAGCTCGTGCGCGATGATCTGCGCGAACGTGGTCTCGTGCCCCTGGCCCTGGGTCTGGCAGGAAATGCTCAGCACCGCGGCGCCCGTCGGGTAGATCCGCAGGTCGGCGCCGTCGGCCATGCCCAGGCCGAGGATGTCCATGTCCTTGCGGGGCCCGGCGCCGACGCCCTCGGTGAAGAAGCTCAGCCCGATGCCCATGTACTCACCGCGGGCCCGCCGTTCCTCCTGCTCACGCCGCAGTTCCGGGTACCCGGCCAGGTCCATCGCGACCTGGAGGGCCCGCGGGTAGTCGCCTGAGTCGTACTCCCACCCGGTCGGGCAGGTGTAGGGGAACTGTTCGGGCCGCAGCAGGTTCCGCATCCGCAGCTCGGCCGGGTCCAGGCCGAGCTCGGCGGCCAGCAGGTCGACCATCCGCTCGACCAGGTACACCCCCTCAGCGATCCGGAACGAGCAGGAGTAGGCGACCCCGCCGGGGGCCTTGTTGGTGTAGACGCCGGTGACCTCGCAGTGCGCCGCCTGCAGGTCGTAGGAACCGGTGAAGATGTGAAAGAACCCGGCCGGGTACTTGCTGGGCTGCGCGGACCCGTTGAACGCGCCGTGGTCGGCGAGCACCCGGGCCCGCAGGGCGAGGATCCGGCCGTCCCGGGTCGCGGCGATCTCGCCGTGCATGTGGTAGTCGCGGGCGAACGTGGTGGACATCAGGTTCTCCGACCGGTCCTCGACCCACTTCACCGGCTGGCCGGTGATCATGGTGCCGACCACGGCGCACAGGTAGCCCGGGTACACCGGGACCTTGTTGCCGAACCCGCCGCCGATGTCCGGGGACACGATCCGGATCTTGTGCTCGGGCAGCCCGGCGATCAGCGCGTACAGGGTGCGGTGCGCGTGCGGCGCCTGCGTGGTGGCCCACACCGTGAGCTTTCCGCTGACCGGGTCCATCTCGGCCACCGCGCCGCAGGTCTCCAGCGGCGCGGGGTGCGAGCGCGGGTACAGCATGTCCTGGGTGACCACCACGTCCGCGGCGGCGAAGGCCGCGTCGGTGGCGGCCCGGTCGCCGGCCGCCCAGTCGAAGATGTGGTTGTCCCGCTGACCGGCCACGTCGTCCCGGATCAGCGGGGCACCCTCGTCCAGCGCCCGGGTCGCGTCCACCACCACCGGCAGCGGCTCGTACTCCACCTGGATCAGCTCGAGCGCGTCCCGCGCGGAGTAGCGGTCCTCGGCCACGACGAAGGCCACCTCCTGGCCCTGGAACCGGACCTTGTCGGTGGCCAGCACGGCCTGCACGTCGCGGGAGAGGGTGGGCATCCAGGCCAGCTTGCGCCGCTCCAGCAGCTCGCCGGTGATGACGGCCCGGACCCGGGGGTGCGCCTCGGCGGCGGCGGTGTCGACACTCACGATCCGGGCGTGCGCCAGCGGGCTGCGCAGGATCGCCCCGTGCAGCATGCCGGGCCGCTGGATGTCGTCCACGAACGTGCCCTGGCCGCGCAGGAACCGGGCGTCCTCCTTGCGCCGGACCGGGCCGTAGGCACCGTCCAGGGCCGGATCAGGAGCTGCGCTCATCGTTCCCCCGCCTGCCGGCCTGTCCCGCCATCTCCGCCAGCGGGCTGCGCGGCCTCGTGCTCGCTCGCCCACCGGACCGACCGCACGATGTTCTCGTACCCCGTGCAGCGGCACAACTGGCCGGACAGCGCCTCGCGGATCTCCGCCACGGACGGATCCGGGTGATGGTCGAGCAGCCACCGGGCGGTCATCATCATGCCCGGCGTGCAGAACCCGCACTGCAGCCCGTGACACTCCGCGAAGCCCTGCTGGACCGGGTCCAGGCGCCCGCCGCGGGCCAGGTCCTCGACGGTGCGCACCCGGCGCCCGTCGGCCATGGCCGCGAGCACCGTGCACGACTTCACCGGCGTCTCGTCCAGCCACACCACGCACGCCCCGCAATTGGAGGTGTCGCACCCCCAGTGGGAGCCGGTCAGCCGCAGCTCATCGCGGAGAAAATGGATCAGCAGCAGCCGGGCCTCGACGTCCCTGGTGTGGCTGACCCCGTTCACGGTCATCGTTATCTGCATATCGCCGGTGCTCAGCCCCTGTCCTGCGGTGCGCCGCCGTGCGCTGCCGCACCCCGCTGCCGGGGGCGCTGCCCGTCGGGGCGCGCGCGCTGCAGGGCGCGGCGCAGCGACCGGATGGTGAGCTCGCGGGCCAGGTGGCGCTTGTAGTCGGCCGGGCCGCGCTGGTCGGACACGGGGCGGCACGCCGCGGCGGCCAGCTCGCCGGCCCGCGCGAAGCTCTCCTCGGTGGCCGGGGCGCCGCGCAGGAAGTCCTCCGCGTCGGCCGCGGCGAAGTGCGGCGCGCCCACGGCGGTCAGCCCGATGCCCGCGTCGGCGATGGTGTTCCCGTCCAGCCCGCCCCCGTCCAGCCCGCCGGACAGCCACAGGGCCGACCCGGCCGCGCCGACGGGCCAGTCGCCGGCCCGGCGCCCGACCTTCTCGTACGCGCTGCCGCCGCCGGGCCGGATCGTGATCCGGATTTCGGTCAGGATCTCACCCGGCGCGACCACGGTCTCGTAGGGCCCGGTGTGGAAGTCCCGGGCCGGCACCGTCCGGGTGCCGTCGGGGCGCGCGATGACCATGGTCGCCTTGAGCGCGGCGAAGGCCGCCGACAGGTCCTCGGACGGGTCGGCCTGGCAGAGCGAGCCGCCGACCGTGCCCCAGTTCCGCACCACCGGGTCCGCGATCACCAGCTCCGCGTCGTGCAGGACCGCGAAGTGCCGGGCGGCTTCGCCTGAGTCGAGCAGCTGCGCGTGCCTGGTCAGCGCGCCGATCCGCAGCTCATCGCCGGTCACCGTGAGGTAGGACAGCTCGCTGAGCCCGTTGATGTCGATCAGCGTTTCGGGCTGCGCGAGCCGCAGCTTCATCATCGGGATCAGGCTGTGCCCGCCCGCCAGGATGCGCGCCTCCGGGCCGAACCG
>JAOPYP010000736.1 GCA_025964635.1 Actinomycetes bacterium
CCGCACCACGCAGATGACCTACTCCGGCAGCGGCTACGGGGCCGGGTACACCGAGGGCCAGCGGGCCGACATCGGCTCGGCCCGGCTGCGCAGGAGAACCGGGCGCTCGCTCACCAGCGCCAGCTGATCCAGCCTCGCCCGCCAGCGCCAGCTGATCCAGGGCTGGGTGATCCGGGGCTGGGTGATCCGGGGCTGGGTGATCCAGCACTGGGTGATCCGGGGCTGGTGCGCCGACCACATACGTTCGCCGGCTTTGATCATGCTGCTCATGGGAGGCCCCAGCGTCGGCGGTTGCTCAGCGGGCACCCGCCAGGCGGTTGGGCGCCCCATAGCTGTCCGCGTCGCCGGCGGCGAGCCGGCCCCGGTAGACGCCGATCTTGTGGTCGATGAGCGTGAGGTTTTCCTGTACCTCAGCGAGCTTGGCGGTCACCTCGGCGCGGTGGGCCTCCAGGAGGGCAAGTCGCTCCTGCTCGTTGCCGGGCCCGGCGGATACGAGCTCGGCGTAGCGCCGGATGGTCTTGATGGGCATGCCGGTCGCCCGCAGCCTGGTGCAGACGGTGATCCAGACCAGGTCTGGCTCCCGGTAGCGCCGGCGGCCGCCGGCGGTGCGGCCGACGGGGGTGACGACCAGGCCGGCGCGTTCGTAGTAGCGCAGGGTGTGCGCGCTGACCCCGGTGCGGCGGGCGGCCTCGGCGATGCTCAGGCCCACCTGGGGGCCGGAGCGGGCGGGCCCGGGTACCGGCTGCGGTTTGACTTCGAGCACGCTCTAAATCCTAGCGTCGTGGTCATGAGGACTTCCACGCCGCCGGCGACCACGGCCGGCGAGCTCAGCCGGCGCCGCCGGTTCCTGGTGCTCGCGATCTGCTGCGCCAGTGTGGTCGTCGTGGTGATGGACATCTCCATCGTCAACGTCGCGCTGCCGGCGATTCGTCGCGACCTGCACGCCTCGGTGTCCGGCCTGCAGTGGACGGTCGATGCCTACACCCTGGTGCTGGCCAGCTTCCTGGTCCTGGCCGGGTCCACCGCCGACCGGGTCGGCCGTCGGCGCATTTTCCAGGTCGGCCTCGCCGTCTTCGGGCTGGGCTCGCTGCTGTGCAGTCTGGCGCCGGGCATCGGCTGGCTGATCGCGGCGCGTGCGCTGCAGGCCGCCGGGGGCACCATGCTCAACCCGGTGGCGATGGCGATCGTCGCCACCACGTTTCCCGGCCGCGCCGAGCGGGCCAGGGCCATCGGGGTGTTTGGCTCGATGTCCGGTCTGTCGCTGGCGCTGGGTCCGATCCTCGGCGGCGCCCTGGTCGACGGCCTCGGCTGGCGCTCCATCTTCTGGATCAACGTGCCGATCGTGGCCGCCGCGATCGTGTGCACCGCCCGGTTCGTGCCCGAGTCCCGCGCCGCCCGGGCGCGCCGGTTCGACCCGGTGGGCCAGGCTCTGGTGATCCTGGTGCTGGGCAGCGTCGTCTACGCGATCATCGAGTCCAGCGGTCTGGGCTGGACCTCGCCGGTCATCCTCAGCCTGCTGGCCGTCGCCGTGCTCAGTGCGCTGGGCATCCTCGGTTACGAACCGCGCCGTGCCGATCCTCTGCTGGAGCTGCGCTTGTTCCGCAGCGTGCCGTTCAGCGCGGCGATCCTGATCGCGCTCTGCGCTTTGTGCGGGTTCGGCGCGTTCCTGTTCCTGACCACCCAGTACCTGCAGGACGTGCGCGGCATGACGGCGCTCACAGCCGGGCTGTGCCTGCTCCCGGTCGGGGTGCTGACCACGGTGCTCTCCCCGCTCACCGGCCGGCTGGTCGGCCGACGCGGTCCCCGGCTGCCGCTGGTGGTCGCCGGGGCCGCGCTGACGCTGGGCGGCGGCGCGTCGATCTGGCTCAGCCCGGCCACCCCGCTGCCGGCCATCCTCGCGATCTATCTGCTGTTTGGCATCTTCCTGGGCACCGTCAACCCGCCGATCACCAACTCGGCGGTCTCCGGAATGCCCCGCTCGATGGCCGGGGTGGCCAGCTCGCTGGCCTCCACAGGCCGGCAGACCGGCACCACCCTGGGCGTCGCGATCTCCGGAACGATCGTGGGGTCGGCCCTGGCCCGCGGCGGGATGGCGTTCACCAGCGCGGAGCACGGCGTGTGGTGGCTGGTGCTCGGGCTCGGCGCCGTCATCATGGTCCTGGGGCTGCTCAGCACCGGGCGGTGGGCCTCAGGCACCGCCGGGCGGGCGGCGGCGCTGTTCGGGGAGGTGGACGGGGGCGCGGATCTTGAACCGCTTCCCTCCGCCGATGATCAGCGGCCGGCCGCTGATCAGCCCGGCGAACGTATGTGGTCACCAGGCTCGCTGATCCCCGGCCCGGCATCCTCACGGCGGCGCAGCAGGGCCAGGAAGATCGCATCGGTGCCGTGCCGGTGCGGCCAGAACTGGGCGTACCGGCCATCGGGCTCCGGGCAGCGCAGGTCCGGCACCTCGGCCAGGACGGCGGGCGCGTCGAGCACCTCGATATCGTCCCGGCCGCGCAGCACGTCGGCCAGCACGTCCCGGGTCTCGCCGCGGTGCGGCGAGCAGGTGACGTAGCCGACCACGCCTCCCGGCCGGACCGCGTCGAGCGCGTTGCGGAGCAGGCTGCGCTGCAGCCCGCCCAGGCCCAGCACGTCCTGCGCGGACCGCCGCCAGCGGGCCTCCGGGCGGCGGCGCAGGGCCCCGATCCCGGAGCACGGGACGTCGGCCACAACCCGGTCGAAGGCCCCGGCCCGCCACGCGGGTGCGGTCGCGTCGACGGCCGCGGCGGCCGCCGCGCCG
>JAOPYP010000751.1 GCA_025964635.1 Actinomycetes bacterium
GGCACGTAGATCGCCTGCATGGAGGTGATCGAGTGGCCCCGGGTGGAGGTGATCCGCTCCTGCAGCTGGCCCATCTCGTCGGCCAGGGTGGGCTGGTAGCCGACCGCCGAGGGCATCCGGCCGAGCAGCGTGGACACCTCCGACCCCGCCTGCGTGAACCGGAAGATGTTGTCGATGAACAGCAGCACGTCCTGGCCCGGCACATCGCGGAAGTACTCGGCCATGGTCAGCGCGGACAGGCCGACCCGCAGCCGGACGCCCGGCGGCTCGTCCATCTGGCCGAAGACCAGCGCGGTGTCCTTGATCACGTTCGACTCGGTCATCTCGGTGAACAGGTCGTTGCCCTCACGGGTCCGCTCCCCCACCCCGGCGAACACCGAGACGCCGCCGAAGTTCTTGGCCACCCGGGTGATCATCTCCTGGATGAGCACCGTCTTGCCCACGCCCGCCCCGCCGAACAGCCCGATCTTGCCGCCCAGCACGTACGGGGTGAGCAGGTCGAGGACCTTGATGCCGGTTTCCAGGATCTGGGTCCGGGGCTCCAGCTGGTCGAAGGGCGGCGGGTCACGGTGGATTGACCAGCGGTCTTTGATTTCCAGGGAGGAGACGGGCACGTCCAGCGGGACACCGAGCACGTTGAACACATGCCCCTTGGTCACGTCCCCGACCGGGACCGTGATCGGACCCCCGGTGTTGACGACGGTGGCTCCGCGGGTCAGGCCGTCGGTGGGCGCCATGGAGATGGTCCGGACCGTGTTGTCGCCCAGGTGCTGTTCCACCTCGAGGGTCAGGGTCCGGGTTTCCCCGTCCAGGGTCACGCCGACCTGCAGCGCGTTGTAGATGTCGGGGATGTCCTCCTCGGTGGAGAACTCGACATCGACGACCGGGCCGATGACCCGCGCGACACGGCCGGTACCCTCGGGGGCTTCCTCCCCGCCCGCGGCGGGGGTGTTCTCGACGGTTGCGGTCATGGCACTCACTCTTTCCCTGCGACGGACTCGGCCAGCGCGTCGGCTCCGCCGACAATCTCGCTGATTTCCTGGGTGATCTCGGCCTGGCGGGCCTTGTTGGCCTCGCGGGTGAACTCCTCGAGGAGGTCGTTGGCGTTGTCGGTGGCCGACTTCATGGCCCGGCGGCGGGACGCGATCTCCGAGGCGGCCGCCTCGAGCAGCGCCTGGTAGATCCGGCTTTCCACGTACCACGGCAGCAGCGCGTCCAGGACGGCCTGGGGCGAGGGCTCGAATTCATACAGCGGAATCGGGCCGCTCACGGGCTCCTCCGTGGTCTCCTCGATGACCAGCGGGATGATGCGGTGCACCGCGGCGTTCTGGGTCAGCATCGACACGAACTCGGTGTACACGATGTGGATTTCGTCCACCCCGCCATCCTCGGCCGTACGGTTGAACGCCTCGAACAGGGTCTGGGTGATCTCCTCGGCGTTCTCGTGCCGGGGGGCTTCCGAGAAACCGTGCCACGAGCCGGCGGTCTCCACGCCCCGGAACCGGTGCCAGGTGATGCCCTTCGTGCCGGACACGTAGGTGACCGGCTCGACGCCGCGCTCCCGGAGCCGGGCGCGCAGTCCCTGGGCCTCCCGCATGACGTTGCTGTTATAGCCGCCCGCGAAGCCACGGTCGCTGCTCAGGATGAGGATCGCGGCCCGCTGCGGATTCTCGGGCTCCCGGACCAGCGGATGATCGATATTCGCGGACTGGCTAACCACCGCCTCGACAGCCTGGGTGAGTTCCCGCGCGTAGGGCCCCGCGTCGCGGACCCGCTGCTGGGCCTTGATGATCCGCGAGGCCGCGATCAGCTCCTGGGCACGAGTGATCTTGGCAATGGACTGGACTCCCCGAATCCGCTGCCTGATCGCCCGAAGCTGTCCTGCCATCCTGGGCCTTCCTTACTTCGGCTCGTCAGAAGCGCGGACGCGCTTCTTCACTGTGTCGCGCTCGATGTCCGACTCGTCCATGGGCTCGGCTGGCTCCTCCTGGATGAGCTGGTCGCCGCCGCTGACCGTGAAGCCCTTACGGAACTCCTCGATGGCTTCCTTGAGCGCCGACGCGGTGTCGTCGGACAGAGCCCTGGTTTCCCGGATCGCGTCGAAGATCCCGGCGCGCTCACGCTGGATGTAGTCCAGGAATTCCCGCTCGAACCGGCCGACGTCTTCCAGGGGCACGTCATCGAGGTAGCCGTTGGTACCGGCCCAGATCGACACGACCTGGCGCTCCACCGGGTACGGACTGTACTGGGGCTGCTTGAGCAGTTCGACCAGGCGGGCGCCGCGGTCGAGCTGGGCGCGGGACGCGGCGTCCAGGTCGGACGCGAAGGACGCGAACGCCTCCAGGTCGCGGTACTGCGACAGCGCGAGCTTCAGGCCGCCGGCGACCGTCTTCATCGCCTTGATCTGGGCGTCGCCGCCGACCCGGGACACCGAGCGGCCCACGTTGATGGCCGGGCGGACACCCGAGTTGAACAGGTCGGTCTCCAGGAAGATCTGCCCGTCAGTGATCGAGATGACGTTGGTCGGGATGTACGCCGAGATGTCGTTGGCCTGGGTCTCGACGATCGGCAGCCCGGTGAGGGAGCCGTTCCCCATCTCCTTGGAGAGCTTCGCGCACCGTTCCAGCAGCCGCGAGTGCAGGTAGAAGACGTCACCGGGGTAGGCCTCGCGGCCCGGCGGCCGGCGCAGCAGCAGGGAGATCGTGCGGTATGCCGCCGCCTGCTTGGACAGGTCGTCGAAGACGATCATCACGCTCTGGCCCTGGTACATCCAGTGCTGGCCGATGGCTGAGCCGGTGTAGGGGGCAATGTACTTGTAGCCGGACGGGTCGGAAGCGGGCGACGAGACGATCGTGGTGTACTGCATCGCGCCCGCGTCTTCCAGCGACTGCTTGACCTGCGCGGTCGTCGAGCCCTTCTGGCCGACCGCCACGTAGATGCACTTGACCTGGCGCGACGGGTCCCCGGACTCCCAGTTCTCCCGCTGGTTGATGATGGCGTCGATGGCGATGGCGGTCTTGCCGGTCTGCCGGTCGCCGATGATCAGCTCACGCTGGCCGCGGCCGATCGGGGTGATCGCGTCGATCGCCTTGATTCCGGTCTGCAGCGGCTCGTTCACCTTGCTGCGCTGCACCACGGACGGGGCCTGCGTCTCCAGTGGCCGCAGTTCGGTGGACTCGATGTCACCCTTGCCGTCCAGCGGCACGCCCAGCGAGTCGACGACCCGGCCGAGGAAGCCGTCGCCGACCGGGACGGACAGGATCTCCCCGGTGCGGCGGACCTGCTGGCCCTCGTCGATCTTGGTGAAATCACCGAGGATGACCACGCCGATCTCGCGCTCGTCCAGGTTGAGCGCGAGGCCGCGGATACCGCCGGGGAACTCCAGCAGCTCGTTGTACATGGCCGAGGGAAGGCCCTCGACCCGCGCGATACCGTCGCCTGCTTCGGCGACAACGCCTACTTCTTCCCGGGCCGCCGCGTCCGGCTCGTACGCCTGGACGAAGCTCGCCAGCGCGTCCCGGATCTCATCGGGCCGGATTGTCAGCTCCGCCATGGTCCTCGCGTCTTCCTCGTCAGTTGGTTAACTCGTCTGTCGTTGTCGCGGCGAGCGCCGTGCCCCCGCATCAGGCGGCCAGCCGCCTGCGCAGTGCCGCGAGCCGGCTCGCCACGCTGCCATCGATGAATTCATCCCCGATCTGGACCGATATGCCACCCTCTACGCGAGGATCGACGATGACGTCCAGATGAACCTCGTGCCCGTACGCGCCCTCGAGCGCGGCGATCAGCCGCTCGCGCTGGCGGTCAGTGAGCGGGAGGGCCACCCGCGCGACCGCGATCAGGCGCTGGCGCCACTGCGCGGTCCACTGCGCGTAGTGATCCAGGGTCAGATCCACACTACGTCCCCGCGGATGTTCCGCCGCCTCGTCGATCAGCTGCCGCGCGTCGGCGGTCACCTTGCCCTCGAGCAGCGTGTCCAGCAACTGGCGCTTGTACTGCGCCGGGATGGTCAGGTTGGACAGGACAGTCCTCAGCTCCGGCGCGCTCATCACTACCCGGCCGAAGCGGAACAGCTGGTCCTCAAGGTCGTCGAGACGCCGCGCCCGCTCGGCCGCGGCCGCGAACGCCGTGACCGCGACCTCTTCGACCGCGTCGGCCAGGTCCGCCGGGCTGGACCAGCGGGACTCGCACATGCTGGTGAACAGGCCGAGGGTAGCGTCGCTGACCTGGCCGCCGAACAGCCTGCGGGCCAGATCGCGCCGCGCCTGCGGCCGACGGCTGCCGTCGGCCAGCGCCCGCCGTAGCGCAACCTCCTCATCGAGCACCCCGAGGATGGCGAAGAGCTCCTCACCGAGGGTCCGTGCGTCGGCCGCCGACGCCACCGCGTCGGCCAGCCGCTGCCTCGCCTCGGC
Organism: Actinomycetes bacterium; assembly: GCA_025964635.1. Lineage (GTDB taxonomy): Bacteria > Actinomycetota > Actinomycetes > Streptosporangiales > Streptosporangiaceae > RYN-230. Next base: position 4,410 of record JAOPYP010000751.1, read on the forward strand.
CAGAGCGGCCCGGCTGGGACCTCTCATGTGGCCGACCTGGCCTCGTCAGCAGCCGGCTGCTCGAGGTCCTCGATGAACCGCTCGACGATGCGGCGCTGCCGGGCCACATCCTCCAGCGACTCACCGACCACCCGGCCGGCCAGGTC
>JAOPYP010000782.1 GCA_025964635.1 Actinomycetes bacterium
GCACGTCGGCCTCGCGCCAAGGGCGCAGCAGCACCACATCACCAGCCAGGGGCGGTACCGGGAACCAAAGCTCGGCCATGTCGAGATGATCTCCCTTAACAGCAGGCGAGGCTGGCGGATTCTGACAGCAGAAGTGACAGCAACGGCGCCCGGGAACCGACCTCTGACTGCGCAAACTGGTGGGCCTTACTTACCCTCATGCGAACCGCGGTCTCGTCGTGGCGTCGCCAACGATTGGGCTGGAGACTCGGCGGGCTCGGCCGCCGGCCACGTAGGACCGCAGGGCTGGCGCCCTGGAGAAACCAGATGGCCGGCGGCCGAAATGATCTTGAACGGCCACCATTCAGCGTCGCAGTTGTCGCACGTTCACCGGGCATTACCTCGGGCGGGCTATACGGGCATGCACTGCCACGTAAGGGATTGCCCGCACGAGCACTGTAGGCCCTGGCCGGTGATCGTTCGTCTATCGAGACACAGATTCGCAAGCCACCAACATCGGGCTGCCGTTCCGTGGGTCCCGCTTGTCGGAATGCGAACACCCGAACGATCATGGGCACGCTCCTGGCAGGGCTGGATCGCGGCCCGTGCTCGAAGTATCGGATCGGTTCGCTCTTGGGCAGGCTCGGTCGCGGTGACAAGCCCTCCTAGGGCCGCTCCGAAGCTCAGACCGCCGCGGCCGCCGCGCCGCAGGGCCGGAACCGGGCCAGGTACGCCAGGCTCGGCCCACGCCGCTCGGCGAGGTGCAGCCCCTGCCCGTCGGCCAGCCGGTGCAGCCGCCCGAACGGGATCCAATGCCGGTCGAAGAACTCGCCGACCACCAGCCGCCCGCCCGGCTTCAGCGCCCGCGCCGCCGCGCTGAGCACCCGGGCCGGCTCCGGTATCTCCCCGAGCGCTGTCACCAGGTAGACGGCGTCGAACACGCCGTCGTCGAAGGGCAGCTCCCGCGCGTCCGAGCAGTGCGGCACGATCGCTGCCGCCGCGTTTCTACCCGCTTGCACCTCCTCCTTCGCCCGGCGCATCACGTGGTCGAGCATCTCCTGCTGCACGTCCACGATGTCCAGGCGCCCGTCCGGACCGAGCTGCGGCGCGACGTGCAGCGCCTGCAAACCGGTGCCCGGACCGAGTTCCAGCATCCGTTCACCCGTCCGCGGACGGAGCACCGCGTCCAGATCGGACAGCCCCATGAAGGGCAGCTCCAGATCCAACAGGCGACGCTGTGAATACGGATACGGTGCGCGGTCGCTGAACCACCATGCACCCGCAGCGACGGCGGCGGCTCCGGTGGTGGTGGCGGCGAGGACGGTCTTGCGCGAGGGACGGCTGATGAGCGGCATCGGTCTTCTCTTCTCGGTGACGCGCGACAGGGCGCGGACGGAACGGATACGCGGCGGCCGCGCGGGAACGGGGTGCGCAGGACGCGCGCGGCGAGCACGGCGCAGACCAGCGCAATCGGGATCTCGGCGAAGACCGCCATGACGATCGCAGTGGCCAGGTCCGGGCCGGGCGCCGCCGAGGTGACGTCGAACCAGGCGTCCACGAGCAGCAGCACCGCGGTGCCGACCGCGGTCAGCACGCACCGGTTGTCCCGCCGTAGCAGGAACCGGCCGGTGGCGAACAGCGCCAGCGCCTCGCAGCTGTCCAGGCCGACCCAGGCGAGCGACCAGTGCGCGTCCCACGCGCTGGCCGGCAGTGTGACCGAGAGGTAGAACACCCACGGGATCATCGCGAGCCCGGCCAGCACGAAGGCGGCGCCGAGCGCGCCCGGACGCCCGCGGCCCGGCCGGGGCCCGGGCTCGGACCCGATCCGGCCGAGGACGGGGTCGAGGCGGTCCGTGACGGCGAGCATGGCGGTCGTCCCCTCTCCGCCCGGCGTCGGCGTCTGGTGGTGCGCCGGGCACGATCACCACTCTGGCCGCCGCGGCCCGGCGAATCAGTAGTGTGGCTTTCCGTTCCCGGGGTGGTGCCAGGTACAGGCCGAAGCGGGCGCCAGCGCCATGGAGCGCCGGTCACGTGGTCGAATACCGTAGGGGCCCCATGAATACCGTCCTGGCGCCGATCGGCCGCTTCCTGCTGGCGCCCTGGCGCGGGCAGGCGTGGCGCGACCTGTGGTTCGTGATCCTCTCCTCGGCGCTGAGCCTGCTGCCGCTGGGTCTGATCGGGCTGCCGTGGGCGTTCTTCGCCGTCGCCCCCATCTACCTGCCGTCGATCCTCGCCTGCGCCTTCCTCCCGCTGCTGGCGGCGGTGCTGCTGGGCCCGCAGCTCACGACGCTGCGCCGGTCCGCGTACTACGAGATCCGGGGCGCCCAGATCCCCCGGGCCCCGCACACGGCCCGGGACGCGGCGTCCGCGGACGCGCCGTTCCTCCCGCGGATGCGCGCGCGGCTGCGACACCCGCGCACCTGGCGGCAGGCCTGCTACCACCTGATCGCGGGACCGGCGGCCAACCTGGTCGGCATGATCGCGGGCACCATGTGGGTCTGCGGGCTCATCTGCTTCGGCTGGCTGGTCCCGGCGATCGCCTTCGGCCCGAACTGGAAGTGGCTGTCCATGGCGACGTCCCTGGCGCTTTGGAGTGCGCTCGTGTGCCTGGTAGTGGTCTACCTCGCACCCTGGCTGGTCATGGCCTCGGTGCGCTGGGATCTGAAGTTCGCCACCGACCTGCTCGGCCCCAGCCGGGCGGAGCGGCTGGCCCACCGGGTGACCGACCTGACCGAGAGCCGGGCCGCGGTGGTGGACGCCGCCGACGCCGAGCGCCGCCGGATCGAGCGCGACCTGCACGACGGCGCCCAGCAGCGGCTGGTGTCCCTGGCGATGAACCTGGGCCTGGCCCGGGCGACCCTGAAGGACCTGCCCGAGGACGCCCGGACCGCGCTGGCCGAGGCGCACGAGGAGGCCAAGGAGGCCCTGGGCGAGCTGCGCAACCTCGTCCGCGGCCTGCACCCGGTGGTCCTCGAGGACCGCGGCCTGGACGCGGCGCTCTCCGGCATCGCGGCCCGCTCCCCGGTGCCGGTGCGGTTGGCGGTGGACGTGCCCCGGCGGGTCCCGCCGACGGTCGAGGCGGTGGCGTACTTCATGGTCTCGGAGGCCCTGGCCAACGTGGCCAAGCACGCCCAGGCGTCCGCGGCCCGGGTGGACGTGTGGCTGGACGGCGCGCTGCTGCGGCTGTCCGTCGCGGATGACGGGATCGGCGGCGCCGACGCCGCCCGCGGCTCCGGGCTGACCGGCCTGGCGCAGCGCGCGGCCTCGGTGGACGGCGGGTTCGAGATAGTCAGCCCGGTCGGTGGGCCGACCACGATAATGGTGGAGCTTCCGTGCGAACTGTGATCGCCGAGGACTCGGTGCTGCTGCGCACCGGGCTGACCAAGCTGCTGGAGACGACCGGCTTCGAGGTGGCCGCCGCGGTGGACGACGCCGCCGGGCTGCTGGCCGCGGTGGAGCGGCACCGCCCGGAACTGGTGATCGCGGACGTGCGGATGCCGCCGACCTTCACCGACGAGGGGATCCGCGCCGCCCTGGTGGTGCGGCGGCAGTGGCCCGAGGTGGCGATCATGGTGCTGTCCCAGTACGTCGAGGAGCGCTACGCCGCCGATCTGCTCTCCACGAGCACCACCGGCGTCGGCTACCTGCTCAAGGACCGGGTCGCGGACGTGGACGTCTTCCTGGAGTCGCTGCGCCGGGTGGCCGCGGGCGGCACCGCGCTGGACCCAGAGGTGGTGGCGCAGCTGCTGGTGCGGCGGCAGAACACCCCGCTGGACCGGCTCACCGGGCGGGAGCGGCAGGTGCTCGGGCTGATGGCCGAGGGGCGGTCCAACGCCGGGATCGCGGAGAAGCTCGTGGTCAGCGAGAGCGCCGTGGCCAAGCACATCAACAGCATCTTCACCAAGCTCGGTCTGCCCGCCTCGGAGGGCGATCACCGGCGAGTCCTGGCCGTGCTGCGATTCCTGGAGCGCGCGTCGCCGACCGTGTGAAGCGTGAGGCGCCCGGCCCCCGCGCCGCGGCGCGGGGGCCAGAACCGCAGGTGGATCCCCCACCTGCGGTTTTCTCGTTTCTCCGGCGTGCTGCGGGGATTCGCATGGTGCCTCGCGGCGCCTCGTGGTGCCGTGCGGCATCAACTGGTGCCATAACCGGGCGCTTGATGTCGTGCCGGTGTTGTCGCTCTTGGGGATGGTCAAACGCGACAATCGACCGGAGCGCCGATGTCAGCCGGCCAGGTCAGAGGACACTGTGACTTTCGCATGGTGATGTCCCATCTCCAGCCGAATTTTGGATTTCAGTAGCGCAAGGGTTCGGTGGGACGGAGGCAGGCATGGTCAAGGACGGTGCGGTTGGGGCGACAGGTGGTCTGACGGGTCGGGCGGCGGTTACCCGGCGTGTTAGAGGTGTCGGGGCGGACGCCGCCTACCAGGCGCCTACGGGCCCCGGATCTGCGGGAGCGGCAGCACCCGGCACGGGTCCCCGACTGTACGGGCATCGACGTAGTCAATCTTCTCACTCGGGGGGCCGGGCGGGGGCGGCACGCCCCGTCGGTCGCCGTGCCGGGTCGCGGTTGGGTGAGCCGGTCGGGGCTCTGTGGGCTCGGCTGACCGACCGTGACCGCCGCATCCTGGACCTGGTCTCGACTCACCAGGTGCTGACCACCGAGCAGCTGGCGGTGCTGGAGTTCGGCTCCCGCACCCGCGCGCAGCACCGGCTGCAGGAGCTCTACGGCCTGAACGTGTTGTGGCGGTTCCGCTTCCCTCGCGCTGCTGGCGGGTCGTATCCGTGGCACTACGCGCTTGGCTATACCGGCGCCCGGCTGATCGCCGCCCAGAAGGCCGTTCGCCCGCCGCGTCCGGCCGAGCACGCTCAGCATCTGGAGCGGCTGGTGGAGTCGCCGAAGCTGCGGCACAAGCTCGGTGTCAACGACTTCTTCGTCGCGCTGGCCGGGCACGCCCGCTCGCGAGGCTGGCCGCACCCCAACCAGTCCGGCGGCGAGGGCTTGGTGACCTGGTGGAGTGAAGCAGAGACCACCAGCCGCCATCAGTCCTCCGTGCGGCCCGACGGGTACGGCCGATGGGCCGAGAACGGCCGCCTGGTCGGGTTCTATCTGGAGTACGACACTGGCACCGAGACGCTGGCCACCGTGGCCCGGAAGCTGAACGGCTACGTCGGCTACTACCGCACGCCGCACCGCGACCTACAGGGCATGCTGCTGTTCAGTCTGGCCACGACCCGCCGCGAGACCGGTGTGCGGGCGGCACTGGCCCGCGCCCTGGCCAGCCTCGACGGCACCCTGGACATGGCGACCACGGCGCGGGACTACGGCCACCCCGACGGCCCTTCCGGACCCGTCTGGTCACTCGTCACCCAACAGCCAGATGCCATGCGGCGGCTACGGCTGCCCGACCTCTCGCAGCCCGCCGACGTTGCGCCGGTCACGACACCGATCACCCACGCCACCGGCGAGCCGCGTGACGGTTCCGCCGCCGCGCTGCCGCTACCGGACTAGCTCGACGACGAACCATCCGAGCAGATCGTCCTGCTCGACGCCGACGACGATCTAGACGACGTGTCGTGGCCGGCCTGATGCTCGACTGTCGCCACGGCGTCCCTGGCGTGTCGCTTTCTTGTCACCCGGCATGGTAGCGCCGTAGTAGCCGCGTAGTAGCACCCTGCCCCGTCTGGAGCACGCTGAACATGCCGAACAATCCCCGATCGTCCCGTCGCCCACGACCGCTGGCAGTCGTCGGTGACGACACGCTGCCCGACGTGCGTATCGACGGTGTCGGCACCGTGCCGATGAGCGACGAGCAGTACACCGCGGCCGTGCATTCCCTCGCCGTGTTGATCGACAGCTGGCGAGTGATCGCACACACCGGCGTGGTCGACACCGAGCCGAGTGATGCTGACCGGCCACTGTCCGCGTGAGGCAGCCAGAATGCCGCCGGTCGTTGCGCTTGTCGGCCGGTCGAGCAACCATCCGAACTAGCAGACCCGCACAATGCTTGGAGGCTCCGATGACAGCACGACGCACTCGCTCCAAGCCCACCGCTCGCGTAGGGCGTCCTGAGTCGTCGGAGTCGGTGCGGCGGGTCGCGGTCTACACCCGCCGCTCCACCGATGAGGAGCATCAGCCGTATTCGATCGAGGCCCAGACGGTCCGGCTGGACTCCTACATCGCCTCCCAACCGGGCTGGGTCAAGACCGCCACGTTCAGCGACAATGCCTCCGCGAAAGACACCCACCGCCCCGGTCTGCGCGCGGCGCTGGCCGCGGCCCGGTCCGGCCGGATCGACGTGCTGCTGGTGTTGAAGGTGGACC
>JAOPYP010000006.1 GCA_025964635.1 Actinomycetes bacterium
GCGGTGTTCTTCATCGTGCGGCAGGTGATGGGCCCGCCGGAGATCACCGTCGAGAGCATCTATGGCGTGCTCAGCGCCTACATGATGATCGGGCTGATCTTCTCGGCCGTGTACGTCGCGATGTGGAAGTTCGGCGCCCAGCCGTTCTTCGCCAACGGGACCAAGCCCAACACCAAGATCTTCCAGTACTTCAGTTTCACCACGCTGACCACGCTGGGGTACGGGGACTTCACCGCGGCCGGGGACGACGGCCGGGCGGTCGCCGTGCTGGAGGCCATAGTCGGCCAGATGTTCCTGGCCACCCTGGTGGCCCGGCTGGTGGCCGGGTTCCGCTGGTCGGACCGGGCCGCTGCCCGGCGCCGCGGCCAGCAGGGGGGTCCGGCCGCGGACCGGGGCGCCCAGGTCAGCGCCACCGAACTGGGCTCCGGACCGCCCGGCCTCGGTCCCGGCCAGCCCGGTACCACCACCAGCATGAGCACTGGCACCGCCGCGCCTGATCCTGGACCGGCGGCCTCCGCGCGGCCCAGCCCCGGCCGGTCCCGGGCGAAGAAGGCCTCGGCGCCCGGCCTGATCCGGCTGAGCCCGCCGGGCACGGTGCGCGGGCGGGGGACGGGGCCGCGCACCGGCGAGCGGAATGAGGCCGGGGGGTCAGGCCCGGCCCCCGCCCGCCCCAGCGAGCGGACCTGAGCCCGGCGATCCTGAGGATCGCCGGAGTGGCGGGCCCAGGTCCGCCCCCCGGGGGCTAGACGAGTTCCTTGATCTCCCGGCCGTGCATGGCCAGCGCGTAGATGATCACGATGTCCAGGGCGATGAAGATGACGCCCCAGACCGGGTAGGCGGCGATGAACGCCAGGTTGACGACCGCGCTGATCACAGCGAGCGCGATGCCGATCACGCGAGCCCAGGTCTGCCCGGCCAGCACCCCGAAGCCGACCAGGACGAACAGCACACCGAGGGCCAGATGGGCCCAGCCCCACGCCGAGTAGTTGACGTGCAGCACCAGGTGGCTGCTGGTGACTGAGTAGTAGCCCTTCTCGAACAGGGCGACCAGGCCGTCGATGATGTGGAACGCGCCCAGCGTGATCATCGCGACGCCCGCGAAGACGACCCAGCCCACCCAGGCGGTGGGCCCGGTGGCGGACCGGGTGCCCCGGTAGCCGGCGGGCCGTTCCGTTCCTGTGGTTCGTTCTGCTTGCGTATCACTCATGTGGTATCCACTCCCCCGGTGGCGTGGCTGGGCGGGACCAGGTACGGTCCGGCCGTGCCGGTGAACAGAGGTCGTGCTCCCCTCGACCGTTGTGGCCGGTTTCCACGCTTCCGAGACCGCTATCGGCGGGCATCACCCTGAGTGGGTGAAACACCCCCTCTGCCCCGCGCGTCACCCTAGCTCTCGCGGGGCATCCCGCTCCAGGAACCTGAGCCGGGCCGCGCGGGCATCCCACGTGTACACCACTGCTGTCCCGGCGATCAGATCGTGCAGGGCCCGGCGATCTCGTTGCAGAAAAATGCCGGTGAAGCCCAGCCCGCAGAGCAGGAAGCTGAGGGGGAACACCAGCGCACGAATTGTCCCGCGGCGCGGGCCGGCCTCGGTGCCGTCGGCCGCCACCACCTTCACCCCGAGCAGCGCCATGCCCAGGGTCTTGCCGCTGGCGGCCCACGAGTACCCGAAATAGAGGAATTCCCAGGCCACGAACGCGATCGCGACCGGCAGATCGTTCCGGTTCCACGAGATTGCATGCCCGGTGATGATGCTGGCCGCGAAGGAAATCGCCGCCAGGGCCAGCATGAACACCGCCGTGCTGACCCCCAGGTCCACGACGTAGGCCCCGAACCGGGAGACCATGCCCCCGAAATGAGGCCGCTGCACCGGATGGCCGCGGCGGAGCACCCGGGCGACCCAGCGGGCGATCCATTCGTCCAGGCCGACCGACTGGCTGCGGGCCACGTCCAGGGCACCGCTCGCGACACTGCCCGACGAGCGGGCGATCATCGCGCCGACGTCGGTGTGCAGGGCCAGCGCATCGATGTCGATGCGCTGCGCGATAACGTTCACGTCCATCCGGTCGGTGAGCGCGTCCACGTCCACCCGGGCCAGCACCTGGTCGAGATCGACCCTGGCCAGCAGCCGGTCGACATCGACCTGGTCCAGGATCTTGTCCAGGTCTACCCGGTCCACCAGGTCGTTGACGTCAACCCGCTCCACCAGCTTGTTCACATCGACCCGGTCCAGGATCGCGTCCGGATCGACCCGCTGCACCAGGGCGTTGACGTCCAGGGTCCGGATCACCAGGTCGATCACCCGCTCGGCGGTCTTCTCGGCCAGCTGCTCGACCGGATCGGTAATGCGCTTGCCCATCGAGCGCAAGCCGTGCAGAGGGTCCACCGGGGTCAGCCCTTCCGGATCAGCCCGACCAGCCCGTCGATGGCCACGATAAGGCCTGCCGCCACGAGGGTTCCCGCCAGGATCATGCGGCCATTGCGGCGCAGCCAGCCGTTGAAAGCCGAGAGGCACCGCGTGGTGGCGTCCGGCGCGGCGAGGAACGCCAGCAGCGGCAGCCAGATCAGTGAGACGTTGATGACGACGATCACGGCCAGGCCAGCCACGGTGAGCTGAAGGTCCGTGTGGGCGGTCGCGATCACCTGGACCGCGGCGATGAAGGACATGGACGGCGCGAAGACCAGGATGCCGGCCAGGAATGCGGTGTACGGGGCGGGGTTGGCCATCAGCCGCGCCACGATCCCCTTCCCCTCCCGGCCCGGGTCGCGCGGCTTCGTCTTGCGAAGGACCAGGAACAGCCCGGTGAGCAGGATGAGGAC
>JAOPYP010000106.1 GCA_025964635.1 Actinomycetes bacterium
GGTTCGATCAGGCTTACCCGAACGTGGCGTTGGGTGACTCAAATACCATTTCATCAGCGATCAGGGCGTCGAGTTCCTCACCCAGGACGAGGCTGATCGGCTCGCCGGCATCGACGCCGACTACCACCAGCGCGATCTGCACGAAGCGATCAAGCGCGGCGATTACCCCAGCTGGACGCTGAAGGTGCAGATCCCGCCGTTGGACGAAGCGAAGAGCTACCGGTTCAACCCATTCGACTTGACCAAGGTGTGGCCGCACGCCGACTACCCGCTGATCGAGGTCGGCACGATGACCCTCGACCGCAACCCGGCCGACTACCACACCGAGATCGAGCAGCTGGCCGTCGCGCCCGCCAACCTGGTGCCGGGCATCGGGCCGAGCCCGGACCGGCTGCTGCTCGGCCGGCTGTTCTCCTACAACGACGCGCACCGGGCCCGGCTCGGCGTGAACTACACGCAGATCCCGGTCAACGCCCCGGTCGCGCCGGTGCACGCCTACAGCAAGGACGGGGTGGGGCGGATCCACAACGTCAGCGACCCGGTGTACTTCCCGAACTCCAAGGGCGGCCCGCAGGCCGACAGCGAGCACCACCAGCCGGCGAGCTGGCACGCTGACGGCGACCTCGTGCGCACCGCCTACGAGCTGCACGCCGAGGACGACGACTGGGGCCAGGCCGGCACGCTGGTCCGCGAGGTGATGGACGACGCGGCCCGGGACCGGCTGGTCAGCAACATCGTGGGAGCGCTGCTCGCCGGCGTGACCGAGCCGGTGCTCGAGCGCGCGTTCTGGTACCTCCGGAACGTGGACAAGGACCTGGGCGACCGGGTCGAAAAGGGCGTCCGCGCCGGATAGCCCTGATCGTCGTACTCAGCGGGATAGACAGGGCGAGGGCCCGGCACCGATGGTGCCGGGCCCTCCTTGTGGAATGCCGGGCTGACGCCTGCTCAGGGCGGCGTCACCCGGCACATTCGGTTACTTGGCGAAACCCTCGAGCTTGTTGGCCTTGATGACGTAGGAGTTCGTGTACGTGGTGGACAGGTTCACCGGGCCGGTGATCTTGCCCGCCAGCTTCTCGACCGCGTAGACCGTCTGGGGGCCGCTGGCCGGCATCATCCCGTCGGGCAGGAACTGGCCCTTGTCGGTGGTCAGGGCGCTGACGTAGTCGGCCCTGGTGATCAGCGAGTTCGCGACGAAGGCGGCGGGCAGGTGCGCGGCGATCTGGGCCGCGCTGTGGGTGGAGATCCAGTGCATGGTGGCGACCAGCGCGTTGACCACCTTCTGCACGGTGGCCTTGTGCGAGTTCACCCAGTCGGCCTGGGCCAGCACGCCGGCGGTCGGCTGGAAGCCGCCCAGCCAGTGCTGGACCCCGCTGGTGGTGGCGAGGTCGATGGCCGAGTAGCCGATGCCCTTCTTCTCGAGCGCGGTGACCGTCGGCTGCGTGGTCATGCCGCAGGCGATCCGGTGATGCTGCAGCGCGCTGACCATGGTGTTGCCGTCCCCGGCGGCGACCCGGGTGAAGTCCTTGGACGTCAGGTGGTAGCGGGCGGCGAGGTAGAGGGTGAGGTCGTCGGTCCCGGACCCGAGATCGGTGACGCCGACGGTCTTGCCGCGCCACTGGGCCGGCGAGGTGATCCCGGAACCCTTGTAGCACATCTCCCGCTCTCCGGGCGCGCCGGACAGCTGGGCCACGTCGATCACGTTCTTGTGGGCCAGCTGGAAGTCGATCGTGTGCACGTACCAGGCGCCGGCCATGTTCACCTGGCCGGACGCCATCGCGGTTTCGGCCCCGACGCCACCGGACTGCTCGGTGGACAGCTGCATGCTGACGCCGTACTTCTTGTAGAAGCCGAGGCCCTGGGCGAGCTGGTAGGGCAGGTAGATCTGCTTGTCGATGCCGCCGACCATCATCGTCACCGTCGGCATGCTGCCACTTCCGCTGCTGGCGCTGCTGGAACTGCAGGCCGTGATGCCGGCCAGGCTCATCGCGGTCGCCGCGGCGGCCAGCGCCAGGGCGGGCTTTCTCCGGAACATCGGCGTACTCCTTTGTCGCTTGCGTGCTGGGTGAGAGGGGTGGGGGACTGCGATGGTGGGGTCAGATCGCCGCGATCTCCGTGGGCGCCGGGGGGCGCCAGGAGAGCAGCCGGTGTTCGAGGCGGCTGATCAGCCACTCGGCGGTGAGGGCCAGGATGGCGATGATCAGCATCGCCGCGAACACGCCATCGGGATCGAAGTTGTTCTGGGCGGTGGCGATGACCAGGCCCAGGCCTTTCTGGGCGCCGAGGAACTCACCGACGATGGCGCCGATGATCGAGAAGCCGAAGGCGACGTGCAGGCTGGCGATGATCCAGGTCAGCGCGGACGGCAGCACGACGTTGCGGACGACCTGCATCCTGGAGGCGCCCAGCACCCGGGCGTTGGCGATGAAGTTGGGGTTCACTTCCCGGACGCCCTGGAAGGCGTTGAAGAAGACCACGAAAAAGACCAGGACCGCAGCCAGCATGACCTTCGACGACGAGCCCAGGCCCAGCCACACCACGAAGATGGAGCCGAGCACGATGCGCGGGAGCGCGTTCATCGCCTTGATGTAAGGCCCGAGCACGTCGGAGAGGAAGCGCACCTGCCCGAGCAGGATGCCGAACACGACGCCGCCGGCCACGCCGAAGACGAAGCCCAGCAGTGCTTCGCGCATCGTGATCCAGATCTGCAGCCAGACCGAGCCGTAGGCGGTGCCGTGCTGGAGCCAGTCGCGCAGCTTCAGGACGATGCCGCTGGGCTGGCCGAAGAAGAACGGGTCGACGACCTTCATGCTGGTGAGCAGCTGCCAGCCGCCGACCACCAGCACCAGGGTGGCGACGCGCGCCGCGTACACGAGCAGCCGGCGCCGGCGCGTCTGGTGCCGGGCCGCCTCGGCGACCGACGTGCTGTCGGGCGCGAGGGGCGCCGTCTGCCCGGCCTCGGTCATGAGCAGTTCCCGTTCGCTGGTCATGACCGTTCTCCCTTGTCCGGCACGGGTGGGTGGCCGGCCGGGGCCGGGTCGTCTGGCGCCGATGTGGTGCGCGCGTAGGCGCGCTCCACCTCCTCCCGCAGCGACTCCCAGATCTGGTGATGCAGCTCAAGGAACCGGGGCTCGAAGCGGATCTCCTGGACCGCGCCCCGCGGCCGCGGCAGGTCGATCTCGTAGACCGACTTGACCGTGCCCGGCGCCGCGGTCATCACGACCACCTGGTCGGCGAGGGCGATGGCCTCCTCGAGGTCGTGGGTGACGAAGATGACCGACGGCCGGGTCTGGTCCCACAGCCGGAGCAGCTCGTTCGACATGATCGCTTTGGTCTGGACGTCCAGCGCCCCGAACGGCTCGTCCATCAGCAGGATCGACGGCTCGTTGATCAGGGCGGCGGCCAGGCTCACCCGCTTGCGCATGCCACCGGAAAGCTGATGCGGATGATGATCCTCAAAGCCGGCCAGGCCGACCACCCGGAGCCATTCCCGCGCACTGGCCTGGGCGGCCTTTTTCGTGGCCCGGTGGAAGAGCGGGCCCATGGCCACGTTCGCGAGCACGGTCTTCCACGGCAGCAGCGCGTCGGCCTGGAACATGAAGCTGGTGCCGCTGGTAATGCCGGTCACCGGCTGCCCGCCCACCTGGACGCTGCCGGCGCTCGGCCGGTCGAGCCCGGCCACCATGGTCAGCGTGGTGGACTTGCCGCAGCCGGTCGGGCCGACCACCGCGCAGAACTGCCCGGGCCGGACCATCAGGTCCACGTCGCGCAGGGCGGTGAACGCCGTGCCGGCCGGGGTGAGGAAGCGTTTGGTGAGCCCGGACAGCTCGATCCCGGCGTCTTCCTTCCGCCGCCGGCCTGAGCCGGGATCCAGGTGCCCGCTCGCGGCGGCCGCGGCGGCCGCGGCGGCTGACCTGCCCCTGGCCACCTTGGTGAAATAGGCGCGCCGGGCGCGGAATTCACCATCAGAAAGAGTGTTGTATTTCACACAGCGGAACCTAGCCAGCCTCCTGGCCCGGAGTCACTATTGCGATTGATAATCGCATAAAGAGCGCTGTGCGCCTTTCGCGCGAACTACACGCAAAGCAAGCTGTGCGCGTTTTGCGCTTTCTGCTCAGCCTCGCGGGCTCTGGGCCGTCCTGCGCGGGCGCTGTTACACTACGGCAATCTTCCGGTAACGCCCGAAGGGCCCAGTCAGCAACGAGGAGCCCAATGCGGCTGGTGTCGTGGCAGCGCCTGTCCACCCAGGTAGTGATCATGCAGGTGGCCATCCTGGTGGTCACGATGGTGGCCGGGTTCGGCATCTTCCAGTGGAACCTCAAGCGCCAGCTGTATGGGCAGTATGAGCAGCGGTCCCTAATGCTGGCCCAGACCCTGGCCTCACAGCCGTCGATCATAGACGCCGTGGTCCATGGGCTGCCCGGGGGGGAGGCCCAGCGGCTGGCCATGGCGGCCCGGCACAGGACGGGCGCGCTGTTCGTGGTTATCACGAATGCCGAGGGAATCCGGTATTCCCACCCGCATCCGTGGATGATCGGCCTGCCGGTGCAGGACGACCCGGAGCCGCCCGCCAGTGAGTCGTTCCGGACCGGGAAATCATGGATGGGAATCCAGGAGGGCACGCTCGGGGCCGTCGCCGCGGGCAAGACGCCCCTGAAGTACCAGGGCAAGCTGGCCGGGGAGGTCTCGGTCGGCTTCTCGGTGGCCAAGGTCTCCCAGCAGCTGGCCAGCACGCTGCCGTCCCTGGCCATCTACCTGCTCGGGGTCCTCGCGGTCGGGGTGCTGGCCGCGCTCGGCCTGGCCCGGCGGCTCAAGCGGCAGACGTTCGGCCTGGAACTCGGCGAGATCGCCGGCCTGCTTCAGGAACGCGAGGCCATGCTGCACGGCATCCGGGAGGCCGTGCTGGGCTACGACCGCGGCGAGCGGGTGATCCTGGCCAACGACGCGGCGCGGCGGCTGCTCCGGCTCCCGCCCGACTTCCTCGGCCGGCCGCTCCAGGAACTGCTGCCGCCGGGCCGGCTCGGTGACATCGTGCGTGGCGAGATCAGCGGGAGCGACCTGCTGGTGCTGGCTGACGACCGGGTGCTGGTGGTGAACCGGATGCCGATCGAGCTGGAGCACCGGCGTCATCTCGGCTGGGTGGTCACCTTCCATGACCAGACCGAGTCGGAGACCCTCAAGCGGGAACTCGATGAGGCCATCGGCCTGACCGAGGCGCTCCGGGCCCAGTCCCATGAGTTCGCCAACCGGATGCACACGCTGGTGGGGCTGGTGGAACTCGGGCAGTACGGCGAGGCCATCCGGTTCGTCACCGACGTCTCCGCGGCCCGGGACGCGCTGACTGAGCAGCTCAAGGCAGGCATCCGGGACCCGAAGCTGGTGGCCCTCACGCTGGCCAAGTCCTCGCTGGCCGAAGAACGCGGGGTCCAGCTGCGCGTGGCCGCCGACTGCCACGTGGCCGCCGACCTGACCGACGTCACCGCGGTGCTGACCGTCGCCGGGAACCTGATCGACAACGCGATCGAGGCCACGGCCCAGGTCCCGGGGCCCCGATGGGTGGAGCTGACCGTGGTGTCGGCGGGGGAGAACCTGATGATCCGGGTCCGCGATTCCGGTCCGGGGGTCCCCGATGACATGCGGGAAGCCATCTTCACCGACGGGTTCACCAGCAAGTCGTCACCGACCGGGGCGCGGCGCGGGCTGGGCCTGGCCCTGGTCTGGCAGATCACCGAGCGGCGCGGCGGCATGGTGAGTGTGGGGCGGGACGGCGGCGCGGTGTTCACCGCGGTGCTGCCCGGCTGCCTCGACGTCCCCCCGGTAAGCGGGTCAGCACCCGGCGCGGACCCGCTGGCCCGGCCGGCCGGGCCAGCCGCGCTGCCAGCCGGGCAGGCCGCGCCATGATCCGCACGGTCGTGGTGGACGACGACTACCGGGTGGCCTCGATCCACGCGGCGTACGTCGGGAAAGTCGACGGCTTCGAGGTGATCGCCCAGGTTCACACGGCGGCCGCCGCGGTGGACGCGGTGACCGAGCTCAAGCCCGAACTGCTCCTGCTGGATCTCTACCTGCCCGACGAGCACGGGCTGGACCTGGTGGCCCGGCTGCGTGGCGCCGACTACCCGCCGGTCGACGTCATCGTCATCACCGCGGCCAAGGACGCGGACAGCGTGCGGGCCGCCATGCAGCACGGTGCCCTGCACTACCTGCTCAAGCCGTTCAGCTTCCCCGCGCTGCGCGACAAGCTGCTGTCCTACGCGCAGATGCGCTCCCGGCTGGATGGCCTCCGCGCCGCAGACCAGCGGAGCGTGGACCGGGTCTACGGGGCCTTGCGGGCGCCCGGCCAGGTCGCCGCGAGCAAGGGCCGGTCGGACTACACCCTGGAGACCGTGGAAGAGCTGCTGTCCGGGACGGACGGGGACCTGTCCGCCGCCGAGGTGGCCGAGCGGACCGGCATGAGCCGGGCGACCGCCCAGCGGTACCTGACGCACCTGCACGACCTGGGCCGGGTGGAGATCCGGCTGCGCTACGGGGCGAGTGGCCGCCCCGAGCACGGCTACCGCTGGGCGCCCGCCCGGTAGAAATTCCAGCCCCACCCGTATCGCAAATTGCCCGCGGCCGGTCTCCAGCGGCCCGCCGGACCGTCCCGGGAGGCGGCGACGATCCTGGTCCGGCGCCGGACCGGTGAACGATCAGGGCAGGTTGCCGCGTTCTTCCTGGTATGGGGACATGGCTGGCTGGGGACGGCACACGCGGATGGGGGCGGGCGCCGTGATCGGCACTGGCGGCTGCGGGGAGATCCGCGGCGCGCTGGGCGTGTACGTCGTGGGAGCCATCGACCCCGCTGACCGGGCGGTGGTGGAGAGCCATCTCGCCTGGTGCGTGGGCTGCCGGGAGGAGCTGGCCGGCCTGGCGGGGCTGCCAGGCCGGCTGGGCAGCGTGCCCGCCGCCGACGTGACCATGCTTGTCATGGACGAGCCCGGCCCGGAGGCCCGGGACGAGGGGGATCCGCCCGAGGCGACGCTGCGGTCGCTGCTCGGCCGGGCCGCCGCCCTGCGCAGGCATCGCAT
The DNA here is from genome assembly GCA_025964635.1 of Actinomycetes bacterium. Taxonomy (GTDB): domain Bacteria; phylum Actinomycetota; class Actinomycetes; order Streptosporangiales; family Streptosporangiaceae; genus RYN-230. The sequence continues at coordinate 7,065 of JAOPYP010000106.1, forward strand.
GTGGCACGGGGTGGCAGCCGCGGCGGCCGTGGCGGTGATCGCGGGGGCTGGTGCGGTGGCCGTGTCCCGGGTGGCCGATCCGCCTGCGCTGCGCGCCGCGGCCTCGGCGCTGCCCTGGGCGGCCACCGCCCACGGCCGTGATCCGCGTACGGGTGCGGCCGCCACCGTGAGATACGTGTCCCAGCCGTGGGGGCTGGAGGCGCGGGTGCGGATCAGCGGGATCTCTCC
>JAOPYP010000172.1 GCA_025964635.1 Actinomycetes bacterium
GTCCTTATCAACACGTATGTTCCTGATTCGTGGAGTAAGCAGGTCAACGCGACGGAGGCGGCCTTTACCCGTCAGCATCCCACCGTGACTCCCGCCGACTGGTTCGACACCATCAGGAACCGGATGAACATACTGTGGCCCGACCATATCCATCCCGAAATCCCCGGCACCTATGTGTACGCGCACATGGTGCGCCGGGCGGTCCAGGCCACCCGCGACGTCACCGTCCCCTAAGGCGGGGTAGGGGCGCCCGGTGCACTCGGTGCTGCGGGGTGCTTCGGGGCGACGATGGTGATGTCCCGGAGTCGTTGCTGGCCGTTCACCCGCTCGAGCGGGATTGAGCCCTGTGCGCTCGTGTCTCCTGGTGGGTCCGTGAGCTGACTAAGGTGAGCGGACAGGGCAGAGAAGAAATCACGTGTCCAGGGGGACAGCCCATGGCGACCGTCAGCGTCCGGTACATCGTCAACGACGTCGACGAGGCGATCGGTTTCTACTGCCATGACCTCGGCTTCGCCGAGGTCATGCACCCGGCGCCCGCGTTCGCCATGCTGTCGCGGGGCGACCTTCGACTCGTGCTCAGTGCGCCCGGCGCCGGCCCGGGTGGCGGCCAGGCCATGCCGGATGGCACGTTGCCGGCTCCCGGCGGCTGGAATCGCTTCGCGATCGAAGTCAGCGATCTCGAGAGCCTCGTCGGCACGCTGCGCAAGCAGGGCGCACGCTTCCGGAATGAGATCGTCTCCGGAGTGGGCGGCCGGCAGATCCTGCTGGAGGACCCCTCCGGCAACCCGGTCGAGCTATTCGAGCCGACCCGGGCCGAGGCCAGGCTGTCACCCTCGGCCTGACCTCTCCTTACTGACGTCCCCTTACTGGCTGCTCCCCTGCTAGCTGCGCTGGCCCGGGAGGCCCGGGTGGGCGGCCAGGAACTCGCGCAGGGCCCGGGTCACCCCGTCCGGGTCTTCGATGGGCGAGCTGTGTCCCGTGCCGGGCAGTTCCACCAGACGCGAGCCCGCGATGAGGGAGTGCATCTCGCGGGAGAAGCGCGGCGGAAGGGACGTGTCTGCCCCGCCCGCGATGATCAGGGTCGGCGCGTGGATGTCGCCGAGCTCGCCGCGGACGTCGGGCCGGAGCATGATCCCGAGCATGGTCTTGGCCAGGGCCGCGCGGTCCGCCCGCGCCCACCGGCCGTTCCACGCTTCCCGCCGGCCTGCTCCGGCCGGGTCGCCGCGGAACGCGGCGCCGTACATCTCCGCCTGGACCCTGGACGTCAGCAGCCGGCCCGACACGCCCGCGACCCGGCCCACGGCGGTCAGGGCCAGATGCCCGGGCACCTTGCCCCGGGGGTGCGCGGCCGCGCTGGTGTTGAGCAGGACCAGGGAGCGGACCGCCGCGGGCTGGCGGGCCGCGATCCGCATCGCGGCGAACCCGCCCATGGACAGCCCGGCCAGGTGGACCGGCGCGATGCCGAGCGCCCGGATCACCGCGAGCACGTCCGCCGTCAGCTGCTCGGTCTGGTAGCCGCCGGGGGACGCGGCTGACCGGCCCTGGCCGCGGAAATCCAGGGTCAGGCAGCGGTACTGGTCCCGCAGCGCCGCGACCTGGGCCTCGTACTGCCGGCCGTCGAACAGGAAACCGTGCAGGAACAGAACCGGTTCCCCGGAACCGCCCGTGTCTTCATAGTGAAGGTCCGTGCCGTGCACCCGGATGACCGGCATGCCACTCCTCCTCGCTGCTGGCTCCCACTTCACCGGGGGAGGCGGCCGCGCGCAATAACCTGGAGTCCTCGACATGAGCTGATTGCTCAGGGAAGAAGGTCAGGTGCCCAAGGCGCCGGGGAACAAGGGCAGCGGTAACCGGGGAAGCGGCAACCAGGGTGGCGCGAGCCGGGGAAGCGGCAACCGCGGCGGCGGCAACCAGGGTGGCGGCAGCCGCGGCCCCGGGAACCAGGGGAGCGGCAACCGCGGCGCCGGGAACCGGCCCGGCGGAAGCAAGGCCAACCGGGCCACGGCCCGGGCCAGGGTGGCCGAGATGCGGGCCCAGGAGGCGGCCCGCAAACGGCGCCGCAACTGGCTCACCGGGATCGGCGCGGCCGTGGTCGTCATCATCGCCGCCGTGGCCATCACGCTCGCCGTCACCAGCAACAGCGGAAAGTCGTCCAGCACCGCGGGCGGCACGCCGAGACTCAAGCTGGCCTCGCTGAGCACGCTCGGCACGCTGAAGCCGGCGCCTTCCCCGGGCCCCAAGGGCCCCGAGGGCGGCGTGCCGGTCCCGCAGGCGCCCGCGCTGGCCAGCACGGCCACGGTGGCCAGTGGCAAGACCGTGGATGGGATCAGCTGCACCACCACCGAGCAGCTGGTCTTCCACATTCACGCGCACCTGACCGTGTTCGTGAACGGCGCCGCCCGGCAGGTTCCCGCGGGCATCGGCATCCCCGGCGCCCAGGGCCAGAACACGCCGACCGGCCCGTACATCTCCAGCGGCACCTGCTTCTACTGGCTGCACACGCACGCCAACGACGGGATCGTGCACATCGAGTCCCCGGTGCAGCGCACGTTCACGCTGGGCAACCTCTTCGACATCTGGGGCCAGCCGCTGAGCAAGAGCCAGGTCGGGCCGGCCCGCGGTCCGGTGACCGCGCTCTACAACGACAAGGTCTACCTGGGCAACCCGCGCGATATCCCGCTCGAGGCGCACGCCCAGATCCAGCTGCAGGTCGGGAAGCCACTCGTCGCCCCGGTCTCGATCACGTTCCCCAGCGGCCTCTGACCGCGGCCGCTCACCCGGCCCGGGGATCCCAGCGGAAACGCCAGACCGCGACGAGTGCCCCGGCCGCCCCCCAGGCCAGGAGCACCCCCAGGTCCTTCCAGTCGACCCCGGTGTGCTGCGCGAACGAGCCGAGCAGGGCCTGGTTGAAGGGCCGGACCGGCAGCCATCCGGCGATGCGGTCCAGCACGCCGGAATGAATCGGGAGATAGGTCCCGGAAATGAACACCAGCGGGAACAGGACGAGCTGCACCACGGCTGGGGCGGCCTCGGCGTTGCGGATCACGGAGGCCACCGCGACCCCCAGCGCGCAGAAACTGGCCGCGCCGAGCACGAGGGCGGCCCCGGCCGCGGCCCACTGAGTGGGCAGCGGCACGCCGAACAGGCGGCCGACGCCGACGATCAGGGCGATGTCCACCACGCTGACCACGAGGCAGTGTGCCAGCAACCCGAGGAAATATGCCCAGGCCGGGAGGGGGGTGGCCCGGACGCGTTTCAGCATCCCGTTCTGCCGCCGGGTGGACAGCACGATCGCGAGCTGGCTGTAACAGGCGCCCAGCACGGAGACCGCCGCGATCGTGGGCACGTAGTACTGCAAGGCCGAGAGCCCGTAGAAGTACGAGCTCCGGCCCACGCCGCCGAACATCGCGCCGAACAGCGTGATGATCACGACGGGGAAGACGAACGTGAAGAACGCGCTCTGCGGGTTGCGCCAGAACGAGAGCTGCTCGTAGCGGATCTGGTGCCACACCAGGGCCAGATCGCGCCGTGAGGCGCGGGAGGTCGCGGTGCTCATCGGTCACTCCTTTCCACCGGGTCTTCCGCGGCCGCGGTGCCGGTCAGCCCCAGGTAGACGTCTTCCAGGCTGGGCCGGTCCACCGTGAGCCGGTCCAGCGTCAGCCCCCGGTCCAGCGCCCACCCGGTCAGCTGATGCAGGGTCTCGGTCGGTGCGCTGGTCCGCACGGTGACCAGGCCATCGCCCGCCACCGCGGTCGCCCCCGTCGGCAGGTCCGCGGCCGCGTACCCGCGGGGGAGCGCGAACCGGATCCTGGCCTGCGCGCTGTCCCGGCCGCCGAGGTCCGCCGGGGTTCCCCGGGCCACGATCCGGCCGCCGGACATCACCGCCACCCGGTCGGCCAGGGCCTGGGCCTCGTCCATGTAGTGGGTGGTGAGCAGGATCGTGGTGCCGCAGCCACGCAGGCCGCGGACGATCTGCCAGGCGTCCCGCCGCGCGCTGGGGTCGAACCCGGTCGTCGGCTCGTCCAGGAACAGCAGGTCCGGGTCGCCGATCAGACCCAGGCCGAGGTCCAGGCGCCGTTTCAGGCCGCCGGAGAGGTTCCTGACCTTTGTCCGCTCCTGCCCGGCCAGGCCGGCCAGGGCGATCACCTCGCCGACGTCCCGCGGCGCGGGGTAATAGCCCGCGTTCCGGGCCAGCGTCTCGCGCACGGTCAGGTAGGGCTCGACGGCGATGTCCTGCAGCACCAGCCCGATCCGCTCCCGCAGCACCCGGCCCGTGGCCCGGTCAGCGGGGTCGAAGCCCAGCACCTCGACTTGCCCCGCATCCCGGCCGCGGAATCCTTCCAGGATCTCCAGCGTGGTCGTCTTGCCCGCCCCGTTCGGCCCCAGCAGCGCGAAGATCTCCCCGCGGCCGACCGTGAAGCTGATCCCGCGGACGGCCCGCACCGCGCCGTAGCTTCTGGCCAGTTCGCTGACCGTGATGGCGTCAGGCACGGCGCACGCACCGGGCCTCGACCGACATGTCCAGGTAGCGCCCGGCCAGCCCGCGCAAGGCCGTGATCCCGAACTCGGCCCGGTCGATCCGCACCGCGGCGCGGGCCGTGAACGAGCCATCCGCCTGCACGCTCACCTCGGCCGGCAGGCGGACCGGCCGGGTGGTCCCGCAGACGGTCAGCGCACCGTCCAGCACGTCCCCCTCCATTGTTTCCGCAACGAAAACCATCACCGGGTGCCGCCCCGTGTCCAGGAACCGGCCCGAGCGCACACTGCCGTCGCGTGCGCCGTTGCCGGTGCGGAAGCTGGCCGCGTCGATCTCCACGCGGATGCGCGAGCTGCCCGGCGGCTCGGTGACGTCCACAGTCCCGGCCCGGATCCCGAACGTGCCGCGCACCGGGGCCAGCCCGAACAGGTGCCGCGTCCGGAACGCCACGGACGACCCGTCCGGGTCGATGTCATAACGGCCGAGACGGGGCCTCGTTGCGGAGAATTCTGCTTTTCCTGTCATGGCTCCAGGAGACGCCAGGCGGGCCGGGGCGCGGCAGGGCGAGGCGGAGGGTTCTGGCCCGGCGAAAGTCGGGCGAGGCCCGGCGGGATGCGACTTTCGTAGGTTCTCCTCCCGCCGAAGGTGTGCGCGGACGGGGCCGGGGGCCGCCGCTGACGTAGCGTGAAACCCGTGAGCGACGAACACTGCCTTTCCCGGCACCAGCGGACCGCGATCGACGTGGGGCTCGCGGTCTTCTTCGTTGTGCTCGACACGACCACGACCCTGGCCGGGGCGTCCTGGTGGCCGGCCCATCCGGGGCCGCTGGCCTGGGTCCTGCTGGGGGTCCAGGCGGCCGCCTGCCTGTCGCTGGTGGCCTGGCGCCGCGCGCCGCTGCTGGTCATCGCCGTCCTGGCCGCCTTCACGCTGACGGTGACGCTGCTGATCTGGCCCGCCGGCGTCCTGATCCCGGCGCACCCGGGCAACGTGTGGGCGCCGTACGCCACGACGCTCGCGGCCTACGGGCCCTTCTTCTTCCGGCGGGACCGGCGGGCCGCGTTCCTGGCGGTCGCCCTGCTGGCCCTGATCGTGGCCCGGCCGTGGCAGCCGTCGCTCACGGTCATCACCAGCGGGCTGCTGCGCATCCTGGTGGGGCCGCTGCTGGCGCTGTACTTCGGGGCCCGCCACGCCCTGCTGCAGTCGCTGCGGGAGCGGGCCGAACGGGCCGAGCGGGAGCAGAACCTGCTCGCCGAGCAGGCCCGCGCGGAGGAACGGGCCCGGCTGGCCGGCGAGATGCACGACGTGGTGACGCACCGGGTCAGCCTGATGGTGCTGCAGGCCGGGGCGCTGCGGATGACCGCACCCGACGGGAAGACCCGGCAGGCCGCCGAAGACCTGCGGGTGACCGGCTGCCAGGCCCTCGACGAGCTGCGGGACCTGGTCGGGATCCTGCGCGCCCACCCGGACGGCGACGAGACGCCGTCCACACCAGGTCTCGCCGCGCTGGTCGCCGAGTCGGTCAAGGTGGGGACCCCGGCCGAGCTCACCGAGGAGGGCGACCCGGCCCTCGCCTCGCCGCTGGTCGGGCGGACCACGTACCGCATCGTCCGGGAGGCCCTGACCAACGTGCGCAAGCACGCGCCGGGCGCCCGGGTGACCGTGCAGGTCAGCTACGGCGACGCCCAGGTGCGGCTCACGGTCCGCAACACCGCGCCCCCCAGCGCCGTGAATCTTTCCGGCCTGGCCGGGACCGGCTCGGGCCTGGGCATCGCCCATCTGCGGCAGCGGGTCGAGCTGGTGCACGGCACGTTGCGGGCTGGGCCCGCGCCGGACGGGGGATTCTGCCTGGAAGCCACGCTGCCCTCCTACGTGCCGACGGCGGAACCGGTGGGGTGACGATGATCCGGATCGTGGTCGTGGACGACGAGCCGATGGTCTGCGCGCACCTGCGGACCATCCTCAGCTCGGGCGGCACGATCGAGGTCGTCGCCGAGGCGCATGACGGGGCGGCCGGCGTCGAGGCGGTGGTCCGCACCCGCCCCGACCTCGTGCTCATGGACCTGCGCATGCCGGGCATGGACGGGCTGACCGCGATCGCGCGGATCGGGGAGCTGGCGGCGGCGCCCGCCGTGGTCGTGCTGACCACCTTCGACGCCGACCAGTACGTGCTGCGCGCGCTGCGGGCCGGCGCGGCCGGGTTCCTGGTCAAGTCCACCCCTCCGGAGGACCTCATCGGGCTGGTGCAGGTCGCCGCCGAGGGGCACACGGTGCTGTCCCCGGCGGCCGCGCGGCGGCTGATCGCCGCCTCCACCGACAGCCAGCCGGCCCGCGACCGCGCCCGCGAGCTGGCGGCGACGCTCACCGAGCGGGAGGGCGAGGTGCTGGCCTGCCTGGGCGAAGGCCTGTCCAACGCGCAGATCGCGGCGCGGCTCTACCTGTCGGAAGCCACGATCAAGGGGTACGTCTCGCGGACCCTGGACAAGCTGGGCTGCGCCAACCGCACCCAGGCCGGGCTGCTCGCCCACGACGCGGGCCTGGTCCGTCCCTGACCATCCGGCCCCGGACCGCCTAGAGTGCTGGCCCCGGCTGACCGGACGTGCGACCGTGGGAGGACAGTGCCTCACGGGGTAGGTGCTGTCCCATCTCGGCGAGCGGGGGCCTTATGGGACGCGACATTCAGGCCATCAAGATCAGTGGTGAGGACCGGCGCAAATACCGCGAAAAGGTGCAGCGCTCGCTGGACGTGTTCGCCCGGATGCTCCGCGAGCGCCGGTTCGAGACCAGCCCGTCGCGGGTGGGCGTGGAGATCGAGCTGAACCTGGTGGACTCCCGCGGGGAACCGTCCATGCGCAACGCGGCCGTGCTCGACGCGATCGCCGACCCGGCCTGGGCGACCGAACTCGGGCAGTTCAACCTGGAGATCAACGTGCCGCCCCGGCGGCTCGAGGGGCACGCGCTCGCGGACCTGGAGCAGGAGATCCGCGCCAGCCTCAACGCCGCGGACGCCAAGGCCCGCAGCGCCGGCAGCCGGCTGGTCATGGTCGGCATCCTGCCCACGCTGACCGAAGCGGACACGCACGAGGGCACCATCTCCGCCAACGACCGCTACCAGGTGCTGAACGAGCAGATCTTCGCGGCCCGCGGGGAGGATCTCCGGATCGCGATCGACGGTGCCGAGCACCTGCTCACCCACGCGGGCAGCATCACCCCCGAGGCGGCGTGCACCAGCGTGCAGCTGCACGTCCAGGTCAGCCCGGACGCGTTCGCCAGCTACTGGAACGCGGCCCAGGCGATCGCGGGCGTGCAGGTCGCCCTGGCGGCCAACTCCCCGTTCCTGTTCGGCCGGCAGCTGTGGGCCGAGACCCGCATCACCCTGTTCGAGCAGGCCACCGACACCCGGCCGGACGAGCTGAAGCAGCAGGGGGTGCGCCCCCGGGTCTGGTTCGGCGAGCGTTGGATCACGTCCGTGTTTGACCTGTTCGAGGAGAACATCCGGTACTTCCCGTCCCTGCTGCCGCTCTGCGAGGACGAGGACCCGCTCGCGGTGCTGGACGGCGGGGCCATCCCGCAACTGGCCGAGATGAGCCTGCACAACGGCACCATCTACCGCTGGAACCGCCCCGTGTACGCCGTCGTCGACGGCCAGCCCCACCTGCGGGTGGAGAACCGCGTCCTGCCGGCCGGGCCGTCGGTCGCGGACGTCATGGCCAACGCCGCCTTCTACTACGGGCTGGTCCGGGCCCTGGCCGACGCGCAGCGGCCGATCTGGACCCAGATGTCGTTCGCGACCGCGGGTGAGAACCTGCACGAGGCCGCGCGGCAGGGCATGGACGCCCGGCTGTACTGGCCCGGGCTGGGCGAGGTGCCCGTGGCCGAGCTGGTGCTGCGCCGGCTGCTGCCGCTGGCCCGGGAGGGACTCAGCCGGTGGGGCGTCGATCCGGACTCGGCCAGCCGGCTGCTGGGCATCATCGAGCAGCGCTGCCTCACCGCCCGGACCGGCGCGACCTGGCAGGTCGCCGAGACCCAGGCCATCAGCGAGCGGAGCGGCGCCGACCGTGCGGAGGCGCTCCGCGAGATGACCCAGCGCTATATCGAGCACATGCACGCCAACGAGCCCGTGCACACCTGGCCTGAGTCGGTGTAGCCCGCGGCCGCCCCGCTGGGTCCGCACCACGGGGTCCGCCCCGCTGGGTCCACACCACGGGGTCCGCACCACGGGCCCCGCGCGGTCACCCGTTTCACCGCGTCACCAGGAGGGCACGTCTGGTGACAGCACGGGTGCCCCTCCCGGCTCGCCGCAGGGGGACACGCTGGCCGTATCGACGACCCGCCCGGACGACACGATCACCGCCCAGACCTGGCTCGCGCTGGTGGCCATGGGGCTCGGGGTCTTCGTTATCGCCAACGATTTCACCGCGCTCAGCGTGGCCATTCCCCGGATCGAGCAGGATCTCCACACCACGCTGAACCGGGCCCAGTGGGTGATCAACGGGTACGCCCTGCTGTTCGGGGTGCTCATCGTCACCGGGGGCCGGCTGGCCGACCTGCTCGGCCGCAAGCGCATGTTCATGGTCGGTGCCTCGATCTTCGCCCTGTTCTCGCTGCTGTGCGGGGTCGCACCGGATGTGGGGCTACTGGTCGCCTGCCGGGCGCTCATGGGTGTCGGCGGCGCGCTGATGTGGCCCGCCATCCTGGGCCTCACGTACTCCCTGCTCCCGCCGGACAAAAAGGGCCTGGCCGGCGGCCTGATCCTCGGCGTGGCCGGGCTCGGGAACACGGTCGGCCCGCTGCTGGGCGGCTGGCTCACCGACGTGGCGACCTGGCGGCTGGTGTTCTTCATCAACATCCCGGTGACTGGGTTCGCCGTGCTCGTCACCCGGCGCCGGGTCCCCGAGAGCCGGATCGATGCCGCGGAGCACGGCATCGACTACCCGGGGGTGGCCCTGCTGTCGGCCGGGGCCATCGCGATCCTGATCGGCCTGGACCTGGCCAACACCGACGGGTTCACCAGCCCGCTCATCCTGGCGCTGCTGGCCGGCGGCGTGGCCCTGCTGGCCGTGTTCCTGCTGGCCGAGCGCCGCCGGGGGGAGCGGGCCCTGGTGCCCGCCGACGTGCTCCGCAACCGGGTGTTCGCGGCGTCGAGTGCCGCGGTGCTGTTGATGTCGGCGATCTTCTTCTCCGCCCTCCTGTACCTGCCCCAGTTCATGGAGGTGGTGCTGCACTACCCGGCCTTCAGGTCGGGGGCGGGCCTGCTGCCGCTGATGGGGGTGTTCGCGGTGACCTCGTTCGTGGCCGGGAGCCTGTACGGCCGCCTCGGCCCGCGGGTCACCGTGTCCGCGGGCGCGGCCCTGATGGCGGCCGGGATCTTCCTGCTGTCGTTCTCCGCCGGGGGGTCCGCTTACCTGCCCCTGGTGCCCGGGATGTGCGTGGTCGGCGTCGGCGTCGGGCTCTTCTACTCCGCAGTGACCACGGCGGCGGTCACCGCGCTCGACCCGGCTCGGTCCAGCCTGGCCGGCGGCATCGTCTACATGTGCCAGATCGCCGGGGGAGCCATCGGCCTCGGGCTGAACACCGCGATCGTGCTGAGCGCGGCCACGCTGAGCCACGGCATCACGATCGCGTTCCGGGTCGACGCCGGGCTGGCCCTGGCCGGCTTCGCGGTCGCGCTCGGGTTCGTGCGCGGCCCGCGGGCGTCACCCCCGCACGCCGCGGCCCCCGCGGCCCACCACCGGGTGCGGGCCTGACCGTGGCACCTGGTCACGGTGGGCGGACTGGGCGGGCGGACTGGCGGGCGGGGCGAAATTGTCACTATGTGAGACCGGGAACGTCCGGCCGGCGTGCCAGGATCGGCGGGCAGGCCCCAGTGGTGCCGGCGACCCGGAACGAGGAGACATGAGCGACACGAACCCCGCATCGCCGCAGCCACCGATGCTGACCGTCGCTCTCGACCTGCCATCCGCGCAGGTCCTCGCCGACCAGGCGTCGATCGTCTCGGATCTCCAGTTCGTCGTGGAATGCTGCAAGGGCCTGCTGGACGAGCTGGACAAGCCCGAGGAAGAGCGGGATCCGGTGGTCCCGCAGGCGCTGTGGTCAGCGGCCCTGGCCTCGTACTCCCGCTGTTTCAGCAAGGGCAAACGGTTCGGCCTCGGCCCGGACGACATCACCAGCCTGCCCCTCGAGGGGGAGGTCATGACGTTCCACAAGTGGGCCATCGAGCAGCGCACCAGGCTCACCACCCATCCGGCCGACCCGTTCGATGCGGCCAAGGTCGGGGTGGCGCTGGCCCCGCCCGGGCGCGGTAAGCGCCGGGTGGAAGGCATCGCGATCCTGACCACCAGCCGCGTTCTCGTCGACGACACCGGGGTCCGGCAGCTGGGCGCGCTCGCGTCGGCGCTGGCCAAGCAGACCGCCGAGCGGGCCCAGGAGCAGCAGGACACGGTGCTGGAAGACGCCCAGCAGCTCGACCTGGACCGGCTCTACCGGCAGCCGCCGCTGAGCAGCGCCCGCCCGCTGCCGACCCTGCCTACACTCCCGGAGGCATCCGCCAAGGCCTGATCCCGCTCTCCCGGGGGAACCCGCATCGCCCGCAACCATTTCGGGATCTTCCTCGAGGGCGTGGGCCCAGTGGCGCACGCCACGCTGCACGGCAACCAGTTCCACCAGGTTGTCCGGCCGGTGAAGCGGGTGATCGTTCGCTGACCGGCGGATCCGAATCCGCGCCGTCCCCCGGACCTGGGGCCCGGGGGAGGCGCGCCGGTGGGGCCCGGCCCGCCGGGGCCGGCCCCCGCTGATCGGGTAGAACGGGTGAATGCCGGAGCTTCCCGAGGTCGAGACCGCACGCAGGCTGATCGCCGACCAGGCGCTGCACCGGACGATCGTGGGGGTCGACGACGCGGACACGTACGTCACCCGCCCGCATACGCCCGGCCAGCTGCGCGACGCGCTGCTGGGACGCTCGTTCACGGCCGTCCGGCGGCGCGGCAAGTCCATCTGGGTCGAGACCTCCGGAACCGGGGAAGATCCTGTGCCCGGTCCGGACCTCGGCATTCACCTCGGCATGAGCGGCCGCATCGTGATCACCGGCCCGGGCGGGGAGGAGGCCACCGAGGGCGGCGGCCCCCGGCGCCGGGACGCGCAGCCGCGCAAGCCGGAGTGGGACCGGTTCACGATCGAGTTCGCCGACGGCGGCCGCCTGGCCCTGTTCGACACGCGCCGGCTGGGACGCGTCCGGCTGAATCCTGACGTGAATGCGCTCGGGCCGGATGCCGAGGAGATCACGCAGGAGGAGTTCCGCCAGCGGTTCAGCACGGGGACGATCGCGGTCAAGGCCCGGCTGCTGGACCAGTCCAAGATCGCCGGAGTCGGGAACCTGCTGGCCGACGAGGTGCTCTGGCAGGCCAGGATCTCCCCGGCGGCGCCGGTCGGCAGCCTCCGCCCCGCCGACGCCGACCGCCTCTACCGGGCCGTGCAGGCCGCGCTGAAATCCGCCGCCGCCCGCGGTGGCGCGCACACCGGCGAGATCATCCCGTTCCGGCACGAGGGTGCCCGGTGCCCGCGCGACGGCGCGGAGATGAAACACGGCACCGTGGGCGGCCGGTCCACCTGGTGGTGTTCGCGGGAACAGGCGTGATGTGACAGCCTGCAGCCTATGAGCGTGAGCGTCGTGAGCCCGGTGTTCGTCGGGCGGCAGAACGAGATCGCGGCGCTCACGGCCCTGCTGGACCGGGTCCAGCGCGGCGAGCCCGCGTTCGCCGTGATTGGGGGCGAGGCCGGGGTCGGGAAGACCCGGCTGATCGGCGAGCTGACCGCGCAGGCGGACCGGGCCGGGTTCACCGTCCTGCTCGGGCACTGCATCGAGCTCGGCGCGGAGGGGCTGCCGTTCGCGCCGCTGGTGGACGCGCTGCGCGCGCTGACCCGGGCCATCCCCGGGGACGAGCTGGCCCACGTGGTGGGCCCGGCCGCGCCGGGACTGGCCCGGCTGCTGCCCGAGCTGTCCCCGGACCCGGCAGCCCCGGTACCTGCCGACGGCATCCAGTCCGCGCAGCTGCTGGAACTGGTGCTTGGCCTGCTGGGGCGGCTCAGCGCCGCGCGGCCGGTCATGCTCGTCCTCGAGGACCTGCACTGGGCGGACCAGTCCACCCTGGAACTGGTCGCGTTCCTGGTCCGCGCGCTGCGCGCGGTCCGGGTCCTGCTGGTGGCCACCTACCGGTCCGACGAGCTGCACCGGCGTCACCCGCTGCGGCCGCTGCTCACCGGCTGGGAGCGGGTCCGGACCCTCGACCGGGTCGAGCTGCTCCGGTTCCAGCGGGACGAGGTCGCTACCCAGCTGGCTGCGATCCTGGCCGCCGAACCCCGGCCCGGCCTGCTCGATCTGGTCTACGACCGGTCAGGTGGCAATGCTTACCTGGTCGAGGAACTCGCCGGGGTCGTCCGCCGCGGCGGCGACCCGGCGGACCTGCCGCCGTCCCTGGTCGACGTCCTGCTGAGCGGGGTGGATTCGCTGAGCGTGGCCGCGCAGCGGCTGCTCCGCACGGCCGCGGTGGCCGGGAAGCGGGTGCCCGACCGGTTGCTGGCGGAGGTGGCCGGCCTGGACGAGGCGGAATTGTTCGCCGCCCTCCGCGAGGCCCTCGAAAGCCATCTGCTGGTCGTGGACCGGTCCGGCCACGGGTACGAATTCCGGCACGCGCTCACCCGGGACGCCGTCTACGAGGACATGCTGCCGGGGGAACGGGTCCGGCTGCATGCCGCCTACGGGGAAACGCTAGCCCGCGAGCCGGGACTGGCGGGCGACGACACCGGGGTGGCCGCCGCGCTCGCCCACCACTGGTACGCCGCGCTCGACCTGCCCCGGGCCCTGCCGGCCTCGGTCTCGGCCGGTCAGGCCATGACTTCCTACGCGCCCGCCGAAGCGCAGCGGCACCTTGAGCGCGCGCTGGAGATCTGGCCCCGGGTGGCGGACGCCGAAGAGCGCACCGGCCTCGACCAGGTCGAGGTCACCCGCCTGGCGGCGGACGCGGCCTACCGGGCCGGCGCGGTCGACCGGTCGGTGTCCCTGTTCGACCAGGCGCTGGCCGACCTGCCCGCCGCGGGTGACACCGTGCGGCGGGCCCTGCTTATCGAGCGCCGGGCCCTGGCCCTGCGGGACAGCGGCCGGGAGACCGAGGCCATCGCCGAGCTGGAGCGGGCCCTGGCGCTGCTGCCCCCCGGCGAGGTGACCCGGGCCCACGCGGTCGTGCTGGCCTCGCTGGCGGGCGCCCTGCTCCGCACGTCCGACCGGGACGCAGCGGCCAGGGAGCTGGCCGAGCGCGCCGTGGCGGCGGCCCGGGCCACCGGGGCCAGGGAGGAGGAGGCGGACGCCTCGATCAGCCTGGGGCTGGCCCACTCCTACCTGCACACGACCGATGAGGGTCCCGAAGCGATCCGGTCCGGGCTCGCGCTGGCGCTTGACCAGAATGTCCCGATCACCGCCCTGCGCGGCTACGTGAACCTCTCGGACGTGCTGGAACTCCGGGGCCGGCACGCTGAGGCGGCGGAGGTGGCCCGGGAGGGGCTCATCCTGGCCGACCGGGTCGGCATGGTCCGGGCCCTGGGGGCCTACCTGATCGGGAACCTGGCCGAGCCCCTGCTCAGGCTGGGCCGGTGGGACGAGGTGGACGGGCTGCTGGCCCGCGCCCTCTCGTCGGTGCCGGAGGGCGTCTTCGCCGCCAGCGTGCTTCAGTTGCGGGCCGAGCGGGCCGCCATGAGCGGGCGTTACGCCGACGCCGAGGCGGACCTGCGCGCGACGCGCGGGGCCCTGGGCGGCACGACCGACCTGCAGTTCATCCTGCCGTTGGGCTATGTCACCGCCACCGTCGCGCTGGGCCGGGGGGACCTGGCCGCGGCCCGGGCGGCGGTCGCCGAGTCCCTGCCCGCCGAAGCCTTCATCTGGGTCGCCCGGTACGCATGGCCATTGCTGTGGCTCGGCATGCGCATCGAGGCGGATGAGGCGGTGCGGGCCCGCGACCGGCGCGAAACGGTCCCGGAGCAGAGCACGGCCCGCCATCAGGTGCTGGCCGCACTGGCTGCCGCCCTGCCCGCGGTCGCCCCGACCGCCCGCGCGTACCAGATCACGTTCGAGGCCGAGCAGGCCCGGTTCATCGGCCACGATGACCCGCGCCCGTGGTCGGCGGCGGTCACGGCGTGGGAAGCGGCCCAGGAGCCCTACCCGCTGGCCTACGCCTGGCTGAGGCGCGCGGAGGCTGAGTCCGCCGCTGGCGACCGGCAGGCTGCCACCCGGTCGGTGCGGCAGGCGGGTGCGATCGCGGGCCGCATCGGGGCGGACCCGATCGCGGCCGAGGCGGCGGCGCTGGCCCGCCGGGCCCGGCTGGACCTGGACGCTGGCCCGGGCGGCCCGGCCGGCAACGGGCACCCGGGGCCTTCCGCGGCACCGGAGCCGGCCGCCACCGCGGCCGGGGCGAGCGTGGACGAACTCGCCCGGTTCGGCCTGACCGACCGGGAGCGCGAGGTGCTCCTGCTGCTGGCCGACGGCCGCTCGAACCCCGAGATCGCGCAGGCCCTGTTCATCAGCCCCAAGACGGCCAGCGTGCACGTCTCCAACATCCTGGCCAAGCTCGGGGTCGGCGGCCGGGTGGAGGCCGCCGCGGTGGTGCACCGCCTGGGCGTGACCGGCTCAGGCTGACTCGCTCAGGCTGACCGGCCCAGAGCGGCCGGCCCAGAACGGCCGGCGTCGCGTGAGGGGCCGCTAAGGAGCGCGCCCCGCCGTCTGAGGAGCCCGGCCGGTCCGCTAAGGGCCCGCACCGTGAAATCTGAGGGGGCCCGGATGACCTGCTAGGGCTGTCGGCCGATGCGGGCCCCGGCCCCTTAGCCCGACCGTGGAAAGTGACATCACCACGGCGGACAGGACGGCACGATGAATACATCGCAGGCGAAGCCCGGGACGATCCGGGCGTCACTTCGTTACCCGGCGTTCCGCCGGTTGCTCGGCGGGCTGGCCGTGTCCGAGCTGGGCGACTGGCTCTACAACCTGGCCCTCATCGCCCTGGTCTACGACCGCACCCACTCGGCGCTGTGGGCCGGGATCACCACCGCCGCGCGGGTGATCCCGATCGTGGTCCTGGGGCCGCTGGGCGGGCTGGTCGCCGACCGGTTCGACCGGCGGCGCGTCATGATCACCTGCGACGTCGTGCGGATCGCCCTGATGGTCCTGCTGGCCCTCTTCGTGGTCACCCACGCGCCGATCGTGCTGGCCCCGGTGATCGCCGCAATGGCGACCGCCGCCGCCACCCCCTATCTGCCGTGCGTGGCGGCCACCACGCCGCGCCTGGTCGACGACGCCGACCTGCCGGGCGCGAACGCCGCCCGGTCGGCGGTGAACGGGATCGCCATCATCGGCGGCCCGGCCCTCGGCGGCGTCCTGCTGCTGCTCGGCTCGCCGGCCCTGGCCTTCCTGCTCAACGCGATCACGTTCGGGCTGGCGGCGCTCGCGGTGCTGGCCATTCCCGCGGGCCAGACCTTCCGGCCCGCGCGGCGCGGGGAGCGCCCGGCGGGCGTGCTGCGCAGCGTGGCCGACGGCGCCGCGGCGCTCCGCTCCTGCCCGGGTGCACTGCGGCTGGTGGGCGCGGACATCATCTGCAGCACGATCTACGGCACCCAGACCGTGCTGCTGCTGCTGGTCTCCCGCTCGCTCGGGATGGGCGCGCACGGCTACGGCTACCTGTTCGCCGGCCTCGGGGCCGGGGCGCTGGCCGGCACGGCCCTGGCGAGCCGGGCGCAGCGCATGGGTCACCCTCGGTACGTGCTGGCCGCGGCGCTCTGCGCGGTCGGGCTGCCCATGCCGCTGCTGGCCGTGGCGCACTGGCCCGGCGTGGCGATCATCCTGGTCGCGGTCACCGGCATGGGCGCGGTGCTGGTGGAGATCCTCACCGAGACCGGCCTGCAGCGGATGCTGGACGAGGATGTGTTCGGCCGGGCTTACGGGCTGGCGCTGCCCGCCTCGCTCGGCGGGATCGTGGCGGGCTCGCTGATCGCGCCGCTGCTCGCCGACGCGGTGGGCGGAACCGGGGCGCTGGTGGCCCTGGGCCTCGCGGTGCTGGCCTACGCGCTGCTCCTGATCCGCCGGGCGCCAGCCCGCCGCGCAGCCGCTGCGGTAGCGGACGAGACGCCCGTCGCGGCCCAGCCGGCCGCCGAGGTCCTGGTCGCCCGCTGACACCTGGTTCCGGCGCAAGGCCCGGTCCCCGTGGGGGGCCGGGCCTCAGCCGTAGAGCCGGGGCAGCGTGATCGCGAAGCGGGTGTGGCCCGGCCTGCTGTCCAGCTCGATGCTGCCGCCGTGCGCGGTGGTGACCGCGTCCACGATGGCCAGGCCCAGCCCGGTGCTCCCGGCGGCGCGGGAGCGGGACGAGTCCCCCCGCACGAACCGCTCGAACAGCGCGGGCTGCAGCTCCGGGGGGATGCCCGGCCCGTCGTCGGTCACGCTCAGCTCGACGGTGCCCGGCTGGGTGTCTTCGGCCAGCGCGACCGTGACCGTGGTGTCCTTCGGGGTGTGCCGGGCCGCGTTGCTCATCAGGTTGGCCAGCACCTGGTGCAGCCGGTGCTCATCCCCGCGGATCAGCACGGCCTCCTGAGGCAGTTCGAGCACCCAGCGGTGATCGGCTGAGGCGACCCGGGCGTCGTCGGTGGCGTCGATGGCCAGCCGGGTCAGGTCCACCGGCTCCTGGGCCAGCGGGCGGCCGGCGTCCAGCTGGGCGAGCAGCAGCAGCTCGTCGACCAGGACGCTCATCCGCTCGGATTCCGATTCGACCCGCTGCAGGGCGTGCTCGATGTCGGCGGGGACCGGGCCGGGGTGGCGCAGCGCCAGCTCGGCGTAGCCGCGGATGGAGGCCAGCGGGGTGCGCAGCTCGTGGCTGGCGTCGGCGGCGAAGCGGCGCAGCCGGGCCTCGCTGGCCGCCCGGCGGCCCAGGGCCGACTCGACGTGGCCGAGCATCCGGTTGAACGCCACGGCCACCTGGCCCACTTCGGTCCGCGGGTTGGCGTCCGGCACCCGGTCCGGCAGCGTGACGTCGCCACTGGCCAGGGGGAGCTGGGTGACCCGGGTCGCGGTGGCCGCGACCCGGCGCAGCGGGCGCAGGGACAGGCGGACGAACCCGGTGCCGAGCAGGCCGGTCAGGACCAGGGCGGCACCGAAGACGATGGCCTCGGTGAGCTCGACGTCCTGGAGGATGTTCTGCGCCGGGCCGAGCGGCACGCCGGTGACCACGGTGCTCCCGTCCCGGCCGGGGGTCGCCATCAGCTGGTAAGGGCCGAGCGCGGCGAATGAGACGCTCTCCGGATGCCCGGCCCCCTTGAGCGTCTTGAGGGCGGTCAGGTCAGCGTGGGTCAGGCGGCAGTCGCCGTTGGCCACGGTCGGGTAGATCACCTTTCCGCCATTGATCCAGGCGCTGAAGGTCTGGCCGCCCTGTTCCTGGCCACATATCTGGGGACCGCGGGGCATGTTGTCGACGTCGTGATCGTCGTCCCCGGCCGGCTGGCTCTGGGCGGTCTTGGCCGGGCCGTTGCCGCTGGTGCCGTGGTAGCTCTCGGGCTGGCCCGCCTCGAGGCAGGTGCTGTAGCGGGCGCTGGCCTGGCCGAGCTGCTCATCGACCTGGCTCATCAGGCCGTGCCGCAGCCCGACGTAGGTGGCCAGCCCGACGGCGGCGCAGGCCACAGCGAGCAGGGCGAGCAGCCCGGCAATCAGCCGGCCGCGCAGCGTCCTGCGGCGCAGCCAGCGCCGGAACAGGCTCGGCCGCCGGCCGGCCCCGTCGCCGGCCTTGCTCACCAATACGTCCTCAGCTCGCGGGCTTGAGCACGTATCCGACACCGCGGACGGTGTGGATCAGCGGCTCGCGGTTCGCGTCGATCTTCTTGCGCAGGTAGCTGATGTACAGCTCCACGACGTGGGCCTGGCCGCCGAAGTCGTAGTTCCAGACCCGGTCCAGGATCTGGGCCTTGGACAGCACCCGCCGCGGGTTGCGCATCAGGAACCGCAGCAGCTCGAACTCGGTCGCGGTCAAGTCGACCAGCTCGTCACCGCGGCGTACTTCCCGCGCGTCCTCATCCATGGTCAGGTCGCCGACCACCAGCTGGGTCTCGCCCCGGGCCCGGGCCAGGCCGGCCCGGCGCAGCAGGCCGCGCAGCCGGGCCAGGACCTCCTCGAGGCTGAACGGCTTGGTGACGTAGTCATCACCACCGGCGGTGATCCCGGCTACCCGGTCATCCACCGCGTCCTTGGCCGTCAGGAACAGCACGCACACGTGCGGGGACTCCTGCCGCACCCGGCGGAGCACCTCCAGCCCGTCGAAGTCCGGCAGCATGATGTCCAGGACCACGGCGTCCGGCCGGAACTCCCGCGCCGCCCGCACCGCGGACGCGCCGTCGCCCGCGGTCATGATCTCCCAGCCCTCGTAACGCAGCACGCTGGCCAGCAGCTCAGCCAGGCTCGGCTCATCGTCCACCACCAGCACCCGGATCGGGCTGCCGTCCAGCCGCTTGATCGCGGCCGCCTGGCCGGTGCGGCCCGGCTGGGCGGCCTGGGCCGGGGGAGCGGGCTGCGCCGCCTGCGCGTCACTCATCATTGCCCCAGTATGCGTACGGTATCTCGGGGGTAATTCTACGTTCCCTATGAGTTCGCTCTCAGGACGCGGGCAGCAGCCTAAGGGCCAGCGTGGGGCAGTCGGTCACGGCCCGGCGGACATGCCGGTCCAGCGAGCGCGGCACCGGCTCGCGGGCCACGATCGGGTAACCCCACTCATCCAGCGTGATCAGCTCGGGCAGCAGCTCCGCGCACAGGCCGTGGCCCGAGCAGGCGGTCGGGTCGACCCGCAGTTCTTTCTTCATCTCAGCTCCAGTCCGCCGCGGCGAGCGCGGTGTCCGCGGGGAGCGGCAGGAACGGCTCCCGGGCCGGGTCCACGCACCGCCCGGCTGAGTGATTCCGGATCTCCTCGCGGAAGACGTGCAGGGCGCTGCGGACGAACCGGGTGGTCCCGTCCGGGTGGTGGCAGGCGCCCCGGCCCTCGACCAGCCCCGCCCAGCGGATCATGTCCGTGACCGCACGCGGGTCCGGCCGGGGGCTGGCCACCTCATCCAGGGCGGCCGCGATGCGGGGCAGGCCGTTGAAGCACGGCCCGCATTGCCCGGCCGATTCCAGCGCGAGATAGCGGGCCACCCGGGCTGTCTCCGCGATCCCGCAGCGGGTGGCCGGCAGGGCCACCAGGACCCCCGCGCCCACGAACGCCCCGGCGGGCTGGAGGTCCTCGTTGCTGAGCGTCATGCGGGCCGCGTCCGCGGCTGGCACCCAGGCCCCGTGATAACCGCCGCTGAGCACCGCCTGGGTGCCGTCGAGCCGGAGCAGCTCACGCAGGGGCGTGCCGAGCGCGGTCTCGACCACGTCCCGCCGGCCGTCGGCCGGGTGCAGCGTGCAGAGCATGCTGCCCGGCTCGCCCGGTGTGCCCACCGCCCGGAACCAGGCCGGCCCGTACCGGGCGATCAGGGCCATGTGGGCCAGCGTCTCCACGTTGTGCACCAGCGTCGGCCGGCCTACCACGCCCCGTTCGAACACCCGCGGCGGCTTGAACCGCGGCATCGCGGGCTGGCCGCTGATCCGGCTGGCCAGCGCGGACTCCTCCCCGGCCAGGAAACGCGGCGGCGCGTCGATGATCTCCACCGGGGCCCGGTCGATCCCGGCCGCGGCGCGTTCCGCGACCGCGGCCCGCAGCCGCTCCTGGAGGCGCGCGTTGCGGTGCACGTAGAGCGCGACGGCCTGCGAGCCCACCGCCTCGGCGGCCAGCTGGAGCCCGTCCAGGACGAGATGCGGCGAGATCCACAGCAGCGACTTGTCCTTGTCACTGGCGGGCTCGCCCTCGGCGCCGTTGCCGATGACAACCGGCCGCGTCCTGGCCTCGGCGACGGCCTGGAGCTTGCGGTACACCGGGAAGGCCGCGCCGCCCCGGCCGGTGAGCCCGGCCGCCTTCAGGACCGGGATGAGCTGCCCGGGGTGCCCGAAGTAGGGCGGGGCCGCGTAGCGGGACACGTGGGTGTGCAGGTCGACCGGCACCGCGCCGTGCACCGGCAGCAGCCTGGGCAGGTCGCCGCCGGCTGGTCCGGTGCCGGCCGGTCCGGTGCCGGCCGGTCCCGGGCTGACTCGCTGGCTGCCCCGCGGACCGGGGGAGGAGGCGGAATACGGCACGGTGGTGCCATAGGTCATCGCGTATCGGCTTTCGTGAGTCGGTCAGCGGACGTTCTCGGGGGCACGCCGGCGTGCCCCGTCGCGGGGGGAACCGGGGGCCTGGGGGCCACCGCGCGGGGACATCATGGTCAGGGTGGCGGCCGCGCGCTCCTCGCGCGGGATCTCCCGCCCGGCGTGGGTGATCCGCCAGATCACCGCGGCGACCACGGCCAGGGTGCAGGCGATCGTCAGGTAGAGCAGGACGCCGTGTTGCAGGTCGGTGCTGCTGAACAGGCTGTGGAGCAGGGCGGAGACCCAGGCCGCGTAGCTGAGCCAGTGCAGCGACCGCCACAGGCGGCGGCTCATCCGGGCCCGGGCCAGGCTGGTCAGGATCAGCGCCAGCACCAGGTCGAGCGAGATCGCCCCCAGGCCCAGCCACAGGGGCTTGTACGCCGACGAGAACGGGAGCACGATCGCGACGATCCGGATCGTGACGTAGGGGTCGAGGACCGCCGTGATGACGTGGATGGCCACGAACACGACGCCGAGCAGGGACAGGTTGCGGTGCAGCCCGGTGACCACGAACCGGGGGAGGCCGGGCAGCCGTCCCTGGCGGTTGACCAGCACCCCCAGCAGGACGACCCCGGTGAGCAGCAGCAGGCTCACCACGCCGGTGGCTCTGCTCGCGTACCAGAGCGCGGTGCTCTGGGTGATTCCGTTCATCGGTGCCTTTCCGGCGGTGGCCGCGAGCGCGGGGATGCTCGGCCGGCCAGGGTGGTGATCACGCTCTGGGACAAGGATCACCGGCCGGGCGCAGGCGCCCCTATGGCGTGCCTCTCAATTTCCTCTGAACGTCCTGGCCTGCCCCGATCGGCCCCCGGCCGGGAAGGCCAGGCGCCCGGTTCGGTATACATACGACTCAGCGAACGTCGCCGCGGCCCGCGATCCCCTGGGCCGCCCGTTGAAGGACGCAGAGTGAGCAGGCCGGGGCGCGGGGCGCGCCGTCCTGCCGGTGGAGGCCGCATGCCCGGAAAGCCTGCGCAGCCCGCCCGGCGCGCAGGCCGGTCACGGCTGGGCGCGCACTGGTTCCGCACCCGGCGGATCGTCGGGGGTGTCCTCGTGGACACCGGGCCGCTGCGGCGGCACCGGGACTTCCGGCGGCTGTGGGGCGGCCAGCTGGTGTCGCAGGTGGGCAGCCAGCTCACCATCGTGGCCGTCTCGTACCAGACGTACCGGCTGACCGGGTCCACGGCCATGGTCGGGCTGGTCAGCCTCGGCCAGCTGGTACCCCTGCTGGCCGGGTCGCTGATCGGCGGCCCGCTGGTGGACGCCTGGGACCGGCGGCGGGTCATGCTGTTCACCCAGTTCATGCTGGCGGCCGGGAGTGCGGGCCTGACCGCCAATGCGCTGCTCGCTCATCCGCAGGTGTGGCCGCTGTTCGCCTGCACGGCCGAGGCCGCGGCGTTCCAGGGCCTGGACTGGTCGGCCCGCCGGGCTTCGCTGTGGCGGCTGGTGCCGCCCGGGGACCTTCCCGCCGCGATCTCCGTCCAGTCCGCCGCGAACCAGTTCACCTCGGTGGCCGGGCCCGCCGCGGCCGGCCTGCTGATCGCGAACGCCGGGTTCGGCCTGGTGTACGGGCTGGACCTGGCCTCGTTCGGGGTGGCCCTGGTCAGCGTGCTGCTGCTGCCCGCGCTGCCTCCCGACCGCGGCGGGCAGCCCGCCAACTTCGCCTCGCTGATCGGCGGGATCAAGTACCTGCGGTCCAGCCAGCCGCTGGCCGGCATCTTCGTGATCGACCTGGGCGCGATGGTGTTCGGCCTGCCCCGGGCGGTGTTTCCGGCGCTGGCCACCACGCTGTACGGCGGGGGCGCCGCCACCGTGGGGTATCTCAACGCCGCCCCCGGCCTCGGCGCGCTGGCCGGGTCGCTGGTCACCGGGCGGGTGAGCCGGGTGTACCGGCCCGGGCGCGCGGTGGCGGTCTGCGTGGTCGCGTGGGGCATCACGATCACCGCGTTCGGCCTGGTGCCCTGGCTGCCGGCCGCGCTGGCGCTGCTGGCCGCGGCGGGGGCAGCGGACGTGGTGTCGGCGGTCTTCCGCATGATGATCGTGCAGCAGGCGACCCCGGACGGGATGCAGGGCCGGGTGAACAGCCTCATCTACGCCGGCATCCAGGGCGGCCCCCGGCTCGGTGACGCCGAGGCGGGCGGGGCCGCGGCCCTGGGCGGGCCGCAGTTCGCGGCCTGGTCCGGCGGGGTGCTCAGCGTGGTGACCGCCGTGGTGACGTGCTGGCTGCTGCCGGGGATGTGGCGCTATGACTCGCGGGCGGCCAGACCGCCGGGGGACGGGCCGCCCGCGGCGGGGCGCGGCGCCGAGGGGCAGCCCCAGCCGGATCCCGTCACCTGAAGGGTCCGGGGGCTGGACGCCGGGCCGGGCTCCGCAGGGCCGGCCTCCCCTGGGCTGGAGCGTGGCTGGGCTGGAGCGTGGCTAGGCCGGAGCCTCGTAGGGCCGGAACCTGGCTGGAGCAGGGAAAGCCAGGTCAGGAGCCGCCGGACGTGGTCTGCGGCGGCGCGGAGGTCGCGGCGGGCGTAGGCACCGGCGCCGCGGGGGCGGTGGTCGCCGCGGCGCCCGAGCTGGCCTTCCGGGCGTGATGATGGTGGTGGCGCTGGGCGGCCCCGGTCCCGCTCGCCTGCGCCCCGCCGGTGGA